>NZ_DEVJ01000056.1:0-41001 GCF_002362875.1 Empedobacter sp. UBA3239
GCAACGGATAGCCCGACCGAAGGGAACGCTATAATAATACGCATTTGAATGAAGAATTTTTATATATTTAGGTTTTAAAGTAAACAGGATATGAAACCATTTAATGTGCGTGTATATGCGTTATTGGAACACAAGGGAAAGGTATTGGTGATTCACGAGCCGTTCCAGGGAGAGTTAATTTATAAGTTTCCTGGCGGTGGATTGGAGTTTGGTGAAGGAACAAAAGATTGTATAAGGAGAGAGATAAAAGAGGAATTGAATTTGAAAGTAGAAGTTCATGAACATTTTTATACACAAGATTTTTTTGTGTTGAATGCTTTTGATCCGACAGAACAGGTTTTATTGATTTATTATAAAGCGACAATTACAGAGAAAGCATTGGATAAATTGAAAGTTTTGGATGCAGATATCAACGAATTGTTATGGTTATCCAAAGAAGAATTGAATGTAGAGAAATTTACGTTAGACGCAGATAAAGTGGTAATTGATTTGTATAAAAAAGAAAACTTCGAATCTTAAGACTCGAAGTTTATTATTTTTTGATCATCAAAATACTGTATAACGGCGTATTTCATTAACAAGGTTTGTTCATTTGTTTTGAGAGGTGGTAAATCTTCCAACAACTCAAAATGTGGCCAACCATCTGGATCTAATCCATCGAAACGATAAAAACCAAAAGGTTCTAACACGCGACAAACTGCAATGTGTAATAAATTGAGTTTATCATCTTTTTTGAATCGTTTTTTTCCTTGTCCTAATTCTTGAACACCGATCAAAAAAAGAATCGTATCTAAATCTGGTCTTTCACCGTCTGTGAAATTTTGTTGAAAGAATTCTTCAATCAGTTTCCACTTGTTGGTGTTTGATGATGATTCTTCTGTAATTTTTGATATATCCATTTAGAATTTACGTCCTTTGTGACGCATATGTGGGTTTTGTAATTGCGAATTACTTACGTTGAAACGTTTCATTTGATCATTCATCATTTTGATTTGATCTGTAAACATTCCTTTCGAATCGTTTTTCTTCGCTTCTTTAATGTAACCTTCCGCTTCTTTCTTTTTACCTTTTGACATTGCAGCTCCAGCCAAAGATAAATTAGCCATTGCTCTGTCATGATCAAACGATAAACCGTAGTTTAAGGCTTCTTTCATATATTTTTCTGAAACCCCTACATTGTCCTGCGCTTCAGTAATTCCCATCATGTAGTGGTAATATCCCATTTGTTTAGGAATTAATTCTGATGATGGATTTTTGATCTTTTGTAACCATTTTTTCGCTTTTGCCATATCCTCTTTACGTAAAAACCAGAAAGCTAACAAGATGTTTTCGTTTCTGAAATAGAATAAAATTGGAAATACAGTGACTAATAACGAAACAAATCCCCAACCGTATTCGCGAATGGTAAACAAAAAGATTGCTAAAACGATTAATACAGCGGCGATTACTAATTTAATGTATTTGTTCATCGATTATAAATATGATTTGATATTATCTGCAATTTCGATCATTTTCTCGGCAGATAATTGAAGTTTTGGATTTGAGAAATTGATATCTTGCATTGTATTTAGAGGAACCAAATGCACATGTACATGTGGTACCTCTAAACCAACAACAGCTACGCCAACGCGTAAACAAGGTATTGCTTTTTCTATAGCTTGTGCAATTTCGTAAGAAAAGTCCATTAAACCTAAATAGGTTTCTTTGTCTAAATCGAAGATTTTATCGACTTCTTTTTTCGGGATAACCAATACATGACCTTCTACCAAAGGAAAAGCGTCCAAAATAGCGATGTACTTATCGTTTTCGGCAATTTTGTATGATGGTATTTCTCCGTTTATAATTTTAGTGAAAATGCTTGCCATATGTTTTTAATTTTTGAAATCTTAGTCCAAAGATATTTCTAAAATTTCAAAATTTAAAGTCATTCCGTTAGGTAATGTAATTTCTGCAACTTCTCCAAGTGATTTTCCTAACAATCCTTTTGCGATTGGAGTATTCACAGAGATACGCATTTTAGCTAAATCAGCTTCAGATTCAGGTACCAAAGTGTACACTAATTCTTGTCCGTTCGCTGTATTTTTTATTTTAACTTTTGATAATATTGATACTTTAGAATGGTCTAATTTAGATTCATCAATTACGCGTGCATATGCTACAACTTCTTTCAATTTAGCAATTTGCATCTCTAACATTCCTTGAGCCTCTTTTGCAGCATCATATTCTGCATTTTCAGATAAATCTCCTTTATCACGCGCATCAGCAATTTGTTGCGAAATTTTTGGACGCTCAAAAGTTTCTAACTGATGAAGCTCTTCACGCAACTTTTCTAATCCCTCTTTCGTTACATATTGTATATTTGCCATAACAACAATGTTTAATTTTTTATTAAATAGATCTTATAAAATAAATAATCCTACACATATGTAATACTATGCGCAGGACTATTTAGTTATTGTACTACAAAGATAATAAAAAAAATACAGCAAATTAAAAATGAAACAATTTATTAAAACGATTCTAAATAAGGTTATTTTGGTTTGTGTTTTTGCTGGCTTATTTCAAGGCTGCAATTCAGATGATGGTACAGTAAGTTGTGTGCCAAATACAATTGTGAATGTATCAATCAATATCAATTTACCATTATATTCTAATCTTAATAATCCAGGAGGATGGGTATATGTTGAAGGAGCAACAGCAGGTTCTAGAGGTTTGATTGTGGTACGTACAGCTTCTAGTTTCAAAGCTTACGATCGCAATGCGCCGCATATTTGTCCTGGTGCAGAAACCACTCTGTATGTAAAGAATGACATCAGTATTGTGTGTGATGCAGATAATTCTGAATGGATTTTATTGACAGGACAACCTACAAAAGTAGCGAATAGAGCGCCAAGAACATACCAAGTGTATGTAAATGCAAATGGAACCCTTACAATAACAAATTAAATTTTTTATCTAAAGTTTTTTTAATTCACTCAAAAAATAATAATCTTTGCAGGCATCGAAATTATACTTCTTTATTATGCATGCATAAGTTTTTCGAATTGTTTTTGAATTAAATTATTTTTAAAAAAAGATAATTTCGTTGTAAAGATTACTCAAATCCATTATTTTTGGTAAATCAAAATTTTATCAATTAAAAAATATTAATAATGAGCATTATTTCGCATATCCATGCAAGACAAATTTTAGATTCTCGTGGTAACCCAACTGTAGAAGTAGACGTGTATACAGAATCAGGTGTTTTAGGTCGTGCAGCTGTTCCATCAGGAGCATCTACAGGAGAGTATGAAGCAGTAGAATTACGTGATGGTGGAGACTTGTACTTAGGTAAAGGAGTTTTGAAAGCTATCGAGAATGTAAATGAAGTGATTGCTCCAGAATTAATTGGTTTTTCTGTTTTTGAACAAAATTTAATCGATCAAGTAATGATTGATTTAGACGGAACTGAAAACAAAGCTAAATTGGGTGCTAATGCAATTTTGGGTGTTTCTTTGGCGGTTGCAAAAGCTGCAGCAGAAGAATTAGGTTTATCATTGTTTAGATACATCGGTGGAGTTAATGCAAACACATTACCAGTTCCAATGATGAATATCGTAAATGGAGGTTCTCACTCTGATGCGCCTATTGCGTTCCAAGAATTCATGATTATGCCAGTTCAGGCAGCATCTTTTTCTGACGCTTTACGCAAAGGAACAGAAGTTTTTCATGCATTAAAGAAAATTTTACACGACCGTGGTTTATCTACAGCAGTAGGTGACGAAGGTGGATTTGCACCAACTTTTGATGGTACAGAAGATGCTTTAGATACTGTAATTTCTGCAATAGAAAAAGCAGGTTACAAAGCAGGTGAAGAAATTATGATTGCACTAGATTGTGCATCATCAGAATTCTATCACGATGGAAAATATGACTATACAAAATTCGAAGGAGAGAAAGGAGCTATCCGTACTTCTGCAGAGCAAGCAGCTTATTTAGCAGAATTGACAGAGAAATATCCAATTATTTCGATTGAAGATGGTATGGATGAAAACGATTGGGAAGGTTGGAAAATCTTAACAGATAAAATCGGTAAACGTGTTCAGATTGTTGGAGATGATTTACTGGTAACGAATGTAACTAAATTAGAAAAAGCAATTGATGCTGAAACAGCAAATTCTATCTTAGTAAAATTCAATCAAATTGGTACGTTAACAGAAACGATCAAAGCAGTACAAATGGCACAAAATGCACGTTATACAGCAGTTATGTCTCATCGTTCTGGAGAAACAGAAGATGCTACAATTGCAGATTTAGCTGTTGCTTTGAACACAGGACAAATCAAAACTGGTTCTGCTTCTCGCTCTGATCGTATGGCGAAATACAACCAACTATTACGTATTGAAGAGATTCTTGGAGAAACTGCAATTTTTCCAGGGCTTAAGGCTTTTAAAGTTAAGCGATAAAATAATTTGAGACTGACATTTATCAGTCTCAAATTAATAAAAAAAGTGTAAATTACGCAATAAATAATATAAACTATAAAATGTCAGATAAGGTAATATTAAATTACAACGGAAATGAGTTGGAGCTACCTGTTACAACTGGTACAATGGATGAAAAATCTATTGATATTTCCAAGTTAAGAAGTGCTACTGGATTAATCACAATGGATCCAGGTTACAAAAATACAGGGGCATGCGAATCTAAAATTACTTTTTTAGATGGTGAAGAAGGTAAGTTGATGTACCGTGGATATCCTATTGAACAATTAGCAGAGAAATCTTCTTTCGTAGAAGTAATGTATTTGTTAATCAAAGGAGAATTACCTACACAAGCTGAATTAGATAAATTTATCGCTGATATTAATGAGTATAACTATGTGTCAGAAGATTTAATCAAAATCTTAGATGCATTCCCAAGTTCTGCTCACCCAATGGGAGTATTAACATCTTTAACAGCTGCTTTATCAGCATTCAACCCAAAAGTTGTTGATGTTACTTCTCCAGATGATATGTACAAAGCGGCAGTTACTTTATTAGGTAAATTCCCAGTATTAGCGTCTTGGACACAAAGAAAAATTAAAGGATTACCAGTTAACTACTCTAACGACAAATTATCTTATGTAGAAAACTTTTATCAATTATTATTCAAAAAACCAGGTCAAGAATTAGACTTAGATCCAGTTATTATTGATGCAATTGACAAATTATTAATCTTACACGCAGATCACGAGCAAAACTGTTCTACATCAAGTGTACGTTTAGTAGGTTCTTCTCATGCAGGTTTATTTGCTTCTATCTCTGGAGGTATTTCTGCATTATGGGGACCGTTACACGGAGGTGCTAACCAAGCAGTATTAGAAATGTTAGAAGCAATCAAAAATGATGGTGGAGATGTTGAAAAATACTTAGCTAAAGCAAAAGATAAAAACGATCCATTCCGTTTAATGGGATTTGGACACCGTGTTTATAAAAACTTTGACCCTCGTGCGAAAATCATCAAAGTATCTGCGGATAACGTTTTAGAGAAATTAGGAATCAATGATCCTATTTTAGATATTGCGAAAAAATTAGAGCAAGCTGCTTTAGAAGACGAGTATTTCAAATCAAGAAACTTATATCCAAACGTAGATTTCTATTCAGGAATTATCTACAAAGCGTTAGATATCCCAACTGAAATGTTTACAGTTATGTTTGCTGTTGGACGTCTACCAGGATGGATTGCACAGTGGATGGAAATGCGCGAAACAAATCAACCAATTGGTCGCCCTCGTCAATTATACACAGGAGCACCATTACGTGATTACGTTGAAATTGAAAACAGATAAGAATTTTCTTATTTATCATATAATCCGAAAATCAAACTTTGATTTTCGGATTTTTTTTAACAATTAATTTTTAGAGATTGTTTGTTTAAAATATGTTAAAACCTTATTTTTAAGTAAATTAAATTTTGTAACCATGAAATTTGAGAAAATACATAATAAAGGTCAAGCGCAAATCTTTGAAAACAAATACCTCGAAATGTTGACAAAAGGTCATCCCGCAGTTATTTGGGGAATGTACATTCCTCTACTTTCCTATTGTATTTATTATGGTATTTATAGCTACGACTTATCTACAATAACAGTTATTTCAATTTTTTTTGGTGCGATGCTATTTTGGACCTTGTTCGAATATTTTGCGCATCGTTATCTTTTTCATTGGACAGCCGAACAACCAAGTCTAAAACGAATTGTTTACATTTTTCACGGAAATCATCATCATTATCCACGCGATAAACAACGTTTGTTTATGCCTCCAGTTCCAAGTATTCTTTTGGCATCAATCATTTTCTTGATTCAATATTTAATTTTAGGGAAATATGCCTTTGCTTTCTTTCCTGGTTTTATGATTGGCTATTTATTGTATGCATCTATGCATTATTTGATTCATGCTATTGCACCACCTTTCAAGTTTATGAAACCACTTTGGCGTAATCATCATTTGCATCATTATAAAGACGAAGAATTAGGTTTTGGCGTTTCCAATACGTTTTGGGATCGTATTTTCGGAACAATGTTCGACCTAAAGAATGAAAAAGAAGACAAAGAAAAAGTAAAAGAATTGATGTTTGAGAAGAAAAGTTAATTTTTCGTATCTTCCGTCAAATTAATCACACATATAAAAATGAAAAAATATACTTTACTTGCAATTGGATTACTTGCTTTCAATCAAGCAAACGCGCAATATTCAAAAGAAAATCAAAAGAAATATGTCGAAGAATTAGCTTCTGATGCTATGAAAGGTCGAAAATTTGGAACAACAGAAAATCGTTTGGCTGCTGAATTGATTGCAAAAAAGTTCAAAGAAAATAATCTAAAACCATGTGTTGGTGATTCGTATTTAATCGAATTTGAATACAATGGGAAAACAGGACAAAATGTTTGCGGAATCAAAGAAGGTAAATCGACTGATATTTATGCTGTAGGTGCACATTTTGATCATGTTGGAACAAGTGATAAAAGCGAAGATAAAATTTTCAATGGAGCTGATGACAATGCAAGTGGAACATCGGCTGTAATGGCGTTGTCTGATTATTTTAAAAATAAGAAAGTGAAGCAAACCATGATGTTTATGGCTTTTGATGCTGAAGAAATTGGATTAATTGGTTCTAAAATGTTGGTTGAAAATCCGGATTTCCAAAAATATTTACAGCAAATGAAAGTGATGTTGAATTTAGAAATGATTGGAACGGTATCTGCTTTTGGCGAAGGTAAAGTGTATATGACAGGAAGTGATCGTTCGGATTTGATGGAGATTATGAATAAAAATTCTTGCAAAACGTTTAACGTAGAGCACGATCCTTATTTACAACAGCAATTGTTTTTCCGTTCAGATAATGTAAACTTTGTCAATCATAAGGTGGTTTCTCACTCACTTTCATCGGTCAATATGGAAAATCAAAATCATTATCATCAAGTTAATGATGAAATTTCGGTGATTAATTTTAAAAATCTTTCAACAATCACAAAAGGAATTGGACGTAGCTTAAATAAAATGATGAAGAAAAATATTCAACCAAAATATAACAACTAATGGATAAAGCAATTAATATTGTTAGTATTGCAGTTATTGTAATTTTATTGTTAGCGTTTTTATCAGAAAAATTTTTCCCAATAAGAGGTCTTGAATTGTTTTATGAGAAAAAATTTTATCTCGCAATTATCTATTTAATTTTAAGAGTTTCCAGAATTTATATTCTTAGAAAATCAAAATAAATTTTTAAATCCGTTCCAATTTCAGAACGGATTTTTTAGTACCTTTTATTTACTTAAAATAAATGTATGGAAGGTTATTTAGAAATTGTTTTGCGCTGTATTTCGGTGTATTTTTTTATGTTAATTGCACTTAGAATTTTTGGTAAACAGCAATTATCCCAATTAAATACGGCCGATGTAATCTTAATTTTATTAATTAGTAACGCTGTACAAAATGCAATGGTTGGTTCAGATTCGAGTTTGCAAGGTGGATTGATAGCAGCTTTTGTATTGTTTCTTTTAAATTTTATTGTCAAAAGAATAATGTTGAAAAATAAATTTTTAGGAAACTTAATTGAACAAAAATCTGAAATTTTAATCCGTAATGGAAAAGCTGATTTTATGATGTTGAGCAAATTGGGAATTAATTCGGAAGAATTGAACGAAGCAATGCGCGAACATGGTGTAGAACATATTAAAGATGTGAAATTGGCGATGATGGAGATTGATGGAAATATCTCAATAGTGACAACGGATAAAAATCAATTTAAGGAAACGCATTATAAACGCAAGCATAATCACAAAAATTTGCAAGGAACTAATTAACAGAATATGGAAAATAATTTAGTAAACGGGATTATCAAACAATTCCAGTATTATAAACATTTGGGTGAAAAAACATTTTCGCAATTAACGGATGAAGAATTGTTTTGGCAATACAATGAAAACTCAAATAGCATTGCGATTATCGTGAATCATCTTTCAGGAAATATGTTGTCGCGTTGGACTGATTTTTTGACAACAGATGGAGAAAAAGAGTGGCGAAATCGTGATGAAGAATTTGAAGATACAATCAAAACAAAAGCTTTTAGAGAAATGGGAGAAAGGGTGGAAATGTTTGTTTGATGCTTTAGCACAAATAAAAACCGATGAAGATTTACAGCAAATTATTTATATCCGAAATGAAGAACATACAGTAATAGAAGCCATTAATCGTCAATTGACGCATTATCCGTATCATGTTGGTCAAACTATTTTTATAGGAAAATTAATAAAAGACATAGACTGGAATTCACTTTCGATTCCAAAAAATAAATCAGCAGATTATAATCAAACAAAATTTTCTTCTGATAAAAAAACTCAACATTTTACTGATGAGTTTTTGAAAGATAAAAATTAAGTTATTTTATTAAAAAATTATTGTACTGTCATCATCTAATTTTTTATTTGAAATAGTAAAGTAATCCATTTGTTTAAAATCTAAATCTTGGATATTAATTGTATTATTTAACGTTATTTTTTTGTTAGTTAATCTATATAAATCATAAGCAAGAGGGAACTCTGCCCATTCTTTTGTGTATTGATAACCGTCAATTATTTTATTCGTTTTTTTATCAATTTTTAATATTTATAAATCATGGAAGATTTTTATTTCTCCTGTGTACGAAAGACCATCGTATGTTTTAATGAAATTGTAAACAGCATACTCACCTTTTGTAGGAGTAAAAATATCTTCTATAGTAGTAAATTTTTCATCATAGTTTTTACAATCTAAAAATTGAATAAAACATTCAAATAAATCGTAATTAATATTAGAATAATCAGATTTAGTTATTAAAACATAATTGTTTTTTGTTTGAGAAAATCCTATTGATGATAGAATGATAAGTATAAAACCTAAAATATATTTTGATTTATTCATTTAAAATATTTAATAATAAAAGCTCATTCGGAGCTTTTATTTTATGCTTGACTTTCGTCTTTTTGTAATAATAATTTATAAATTAATCCACCTACAATTGCGCCAGCGATTGGTGTAACCCAAAATAACCATAATTGTGTTAAAGGTTCGCCGCCTATAAAAATAGCTTGTGATGTAGAACGGGCAGGGTTTACGGATGTGTTAGTGATTGGAATAGAAATTAAGTGAATTAATGTTAAGGCTAATCCAATTGCAATTCCAGCAAATTTTCCGTTTGCAAATTTATCTGTAGCACCTAAAATAACAATTAAGAAGAAGGCTGTTAAGACATATTCAATTAGAAAAGCAGATAACATGCTATAACCATGTGGAGAAAAGGCTCCATATCCATTGGAAGCGAATGCACCAGCTTTGGTATTTTCAATTGCAAAATCTGAGTTTCCAGATGCGATTAAGTATAATACACCAGCTGCAGCAATTGCTCCGAGTACTTGTGAAATAATATAAGGAATAAGTTGTTTTCCATCAAATCGTCCTCCAGCAAATAATCCGAAAGAGACAGCAGGGTTGAAATGTCCTCCAGAAATATGACCAACTGCATAAGCCATTGTTAACACAGTAAGACCAAATGCTAATGCAACACCAGCGTAACCAATTCCTAATTCGGGAATACCAGCTGCAAAGATTGCACTACCACAACCTCCGAAAACTAACCAAAAAGTACCGAAAAACTCGGCAGCATAATTTTTCATAAATGTTTTAATATTAAAAGTTTAGTTAGAATGAATTTTAAAAAAAATTAAGAAATACAAACATTTTAAACATTTAAATTATTTCAATAAAAAAATCGCTCCGATTTCTCAGAGCGATTTGTATTTATAATATATTCTTTCTAGAATAATTAATCCATATAGGCTTCGATAGGAGCACATGTACAAATTAAGTTACGATCTCCGTAAGCATCATCAATACGAGAAACAGATGCAAAGAATTTACGCTCGCGAACCCATTCTGCTGGATATGCAGCTTTAGAACGAGAGTAAGGATATTCCCACTCGTCTGCTGTAATCAAGTGAATTGGGTGAGGCGCGTTGTGTAATACATTGTTGTCAACTGGATAATCTCCGTTTGCAACTTCGTCGATTTCTTGACGAATAGAAATTAATGCATCACAAAAACGATCTAATTCTGCTTTGTTTTCTGATTCTGTAGGCTCTACCATCAACGTTCCAGCAACTGGGAAAGATACTGTTGGTGCGTGGAATCCGTAATCAATCAAACGTTTTGCAATATCAGTAACTTCGATACCTGTTTTTTTGAATGGACGACAATCTAAGATAAATTCGTGTGCCACTACATTGTTTCCATTTGTATATAAAATGTCAAAATGTTTCTCTAAACGAGTTTTCATGTAATTAGCATTTAAAATTGCACCTTGTGTCGCTTTCAATAAACCTTCTGCTCCTAACATTAAAATGTAAGAGTAAGAAATTGGTAAAATGAACGCAGAACCATAAGGAGCTGCAGCAAATGTATTTGTCGCTTCTTTTCCTCCAGTTTCGATTAATGGAGAAGATCCTAAGAAAGGAGCTAAGTGTGCTTTAACACAAATTGGTCCTACACCAGGTCCTCCACCTCCGTGAGGAATAGCGAATGTTTTGTGTAAGTTTAAGTGACAAACGTCTGCACCAATATTTCCTGGAGAAGTTAATCCAACTTGTGCATTCATATTTGCACCGTCCATATAAACTTGACCTCCGTATGCGTGAATCATTTCAGTAACTTCTTCGATATTGCTATCAAAAGCGCCATAAGTTGATGGATAAGTAATCATCAATGCAGCTAAGTTATCTTTATGTTTTTCACATTTTTCTTTCAAGTCAACTAAATCTGTTTCACCAGATTCTAAGTTTTTCACAACAACAACTTGCATTCCAGCCATTGCAGCAGAAGCAGGGTTAGTTCCGTGAGCAGATTGTGGAATCAACACTACATTTCTGTGTCCTTCTCCTTTTGCCTCAAAGTAAGAACGAATAACCATTAAACCTGCATATTCTCCTTGTGCACCAGAATTTGGTTGTAAAGAAGTTGCATCAAAACCTGTAATTACAGCTAAATAATCTTCTAAGTTTTTGATTAATGTTTGGTAACCTTCTACTTGATCTTTTGGAGTGAAAGGGTGAACATTCCCCATTCTTTCCCAAGACATATGCAATAATTCTGTTGCAGCATTCAATTTCATTGTACAAGAACCTAATGCAATCATCGATTGGTTAAGCGCTAAATCTTTACGTTCTAAACGTTTGATGTAACGCATTAATTCTGTTTCTGTATGATATAAATTGAAGTTTTCGTGTGTTAAGAAATCAGAAGTTCTGATTAAATCTTGAGGTAAATAAGAATCATCTACTTCAAATTCGAAACCGTCTTCTGTGTTTTTAATTGTTGCAAAAACACTTAAAATTTCAAAAATATCTTCTTCAGAAGTCATTTCATCAATTGTGATTGAAATTTTTCCGTTTTCGAATCCATTTACATTAATTTCTTCTTCTGCAAAAATCTTCACAATTTCGTCAGAGTTTTCAACCTCAATTTGAATTGTATCGAAGAAATTTGTATTCACTAATTTAAATCCTAAATGCTCTAAACCTCCGTGTAAAACAGCTGCTTTAGTATGGATTTGATCAGCGATATATTGTAAACCATCTTTACCGTGATAAACCGCGTAGAAAGAAGCCATAACTGCTAACAATACTTGTGCAGTACAAATGTTAGAAGTTGCTTTTTCACGTTTGATATGTTGTTCACGCGTTTGTAAAGCCATACGCAATGCATAATTTCCTAAACGATCTTGAGAAACTCCAATAATACGTCCTGGAATTACACGCTTATATTCTTCTGTACAAGATAAGAAAGCTGCGTGTGGTCCACCGTATCCCATTGGAACACCAAAACGTTGAGAAGTACCAATTGCGATATCAGCTCCCCATTCACCTGGAGGTGTTAATAATGTTAAAGCTAATAAATCTGTTGCAACAGCAACTTTTACGTTAACAGCATTTGCTTTTTCTACAAATGATTTATAATTATTGATTTGTCCTCCTTTTCCGATGTATTGTACAATCGCTCCGAAGAATTCTTCTGTTAATTCAGTTGTTTCAAAGTTTCCAACAACTAATTCAATTCCTAAACCGTGTGCTTTCGTTTCTAAAACTGCTACAGATTGAGGGAATAAGTTGTCTGCTACAAAAAATTTGTTGACATTGTTTTTCTTTTGATCACGAGAACGAGATTCAAATAACATGTGCATTGCTTCACCACATGCAGTACCTTCGTCTAATAAAGAGGCATTTGCGATAGGTAAACCTGTTAAATCAGAAATAACAGTTTGGAAATTTAATAAAGCTTCTAAACGTCCTTGCGCAATTTCCGCTTGGTATGGTGTATAAGCTGTGTACCAACCAGCATTTTCTAATATATTACGTTGAATTGGTGCTGGTAAAATTGTACCATAATATCCATATCCAAGATAATTTTTTACTTTTTTATTTTTTGAAGCGATTTCAGCTAAATGATTAATAGCTTCAAATTCTGATAAAGCTTCTGGTAGATCCAAAGCATTTTTCAATCGAATGTTCTGAGGAACTGTTGCCTCAATTAAAGAATCAATAGAATCTTTCCCAATAACAGAAAGCATTTCAGCTGCTTGCTGCGCATTGTTTCCAATATGTCTAATGGAAAAATCGTTTGTGTTCATTGTGTTTGCGCTATGTTTATTTTCGCGTAAAAATACGTTTTTTTATCTTAAAATAAAAGTGAACAACAATCTTAAAAATTAATTGAATGAATTGATTAGAATTTTATTTTTTTAGAAATAAATGTGAATAAAAACTTTCTTTTTTTTCAAAAAATAGTAATATTGGCAATAGAATTGAGATAAATAATTCGGTAGAATTTCTTAAATTTATTCTACGTTTAAAAAAATCTATGAAAACAAACGATTTTATGGAACTTAATGAAAATACTTCTGAAGTCAAAAAAGAGAAAAAATTTCCATTCTTAAAGAAATTGGAAATAATGATGGAAGAGGCGAAATTAGAGGATGCGAAAAAATCTAAAATGAAACGTGTTCATAAAAAAGGTAATTCGCAAATCGCTAAAAAAATGGGGGAAGAAGCCGTAGAAATGGTGATTGCTTCGGAACAAGATAACGACGAAAACTTTTTGGAAGAATCGGCAGATGTTTTCTTTTATTACCTTATGGCTTTACATGCGCGTGGCTTTGAATTAAAAGATGTTTTGGAGATTTTAAAGAAAAGGCACAAAAAATAATTAACACCTTATATTGATATGCAAAAGGGCGGAACGTCGATGAAATTAATAATTGCCGCAGCAATTGTTATTTTTTCTGTTATAAAATATTTTTCTTCTTCGGAAGTCAATGAAATTACAGGCGAAAAGCAATATATTTCATTAACCAAAGATGACGAAATTGCGATGGGAATTAATTCGGCTCCGCAAATGGCTCAAGAGTTTGGTGGACTATCTCGCAATGCCCAATACCAAGAACTTGTAAAACGAGTAGGCGCGAAAGTGGTCAATACTAGTGATGCGCATAAAACGAATTATCCATTTCAGTTTTATGTGTTAGCAGATAATCGAACTGTAAATGCTTTTGCATTGCCTGGTGGCCCAATTTTTATTACCGAAGCTTTGTTGACGCGTTTGCAAAACGAAGATCAATTGGCTGGAGTTTTGGGACACGAAGTTGGTCACGTTATTGCGCGTCATAGTGCAGAACAAATGTCGAAACAAGAACTTTCGCAAGGAATTGCAGGAGCGGCAGGTGTTGCAGCTGGAGACGCAAATTCGGCTTATTATGCGCAAGTTGTGGCAAATATGGTGAACATGAAATATGGTCGTGATGATGAATTGGAGTCTGATGATTTGGGCGTTCGATTTATGATTCAAGCAGGATATAATCCAGAAGCATTGATTGGTGTAATGGATATTTTGGAAGAAGCTTCGGGAGGAAGCCAAGTTCCAGAGTTTCAGAGTACGCATCCATCACCATCTAATCGTCGCGAAAAAATAAAAGCTGCAATTGAGAAATACAGAAGTCAGTAGAAATATATATGGTTTTAACTTATAGAGAAGCATCATTATCTGATGTTGAAAATCTTCGTACTCTTGGGATAGATTCTTATCAACAATTCGAACATGTTTTAAACCCTTTGAATTGGAATAAGATGTACTCTTTTTTAAGTGCATAACAATCGTATAGAGATTTACTTTCCAAATCTACTTGTTTTGTTTGCGAATTCGATAATCAGATTATTGGTATGGCTTTTTTAGTTTCGAAAGGAAATCCTACCGAAATATTCGAAAAAGATTGGACTTAATTGAGAATGGTTGGAGTCCATCCTAATTTTTTAGGAAAAGGAATAGGTAGAGAATTAATAAAAATTTGTATTTTATTTGCAAAAGAATCAGATGAAAAAATTATCGCACTTCATACATCAGAATTTATGAATTCAGCTCGACATCTTTATGAAGATTTAGGGTTTGTAATGAACAAAGAACAAAACCAATTTTTGATAAAAAATACTGGATTTATTTGTTAAAGCTTTAAAATTTAATCTAAAAACTTCGCCTTCAATTCTGGACTAGGTAGCCAGCAACTTTCTTGTTTTCCAAACCAACGATAACGATTCTTCGCAATAAAACTATAAACCACATCGCGCAAAGGCTTTGGAACAATCATAAAAATAGTCAACAACGAAGTTATTCCGTCCAAATATTTCGAAATTTTAAGTGCGGCAGATGATTTGGTATAAAATTTATCATCTTCAATAAAAACGATAGAATCAAATTTTGTCGCATCCAGATTATTTTCTTTCAAGAAATTTTGTCCAAAATCAGATTGTAAAGAAGCAAAACGAAATTGATTTTTTTTGTCATGTTCTATCACAAACTGAACAGATTGATTGCATAAATTGCAAATTCCATCAAACAAAATAATTTTCCTCGTTTTCATACAATAAATATACGCCAAAAGTAGCTAAACTCTAAAGGTTATTTTTAAATTAGCCAAAATTAACAATCAATCATGTTTAGCGAATATTTATTCCGAAAAGTTGATAATTCTCCACTTGTAATTTTCCGAATAATCTTTGGTTTATTAATTGTTGCAGAATGTTGGGGAGCCATTTTTACAGGTTGGGTACAAACAAATTTTGTTGAACCGCACATTACATTTTCGTTCATCGGATTCGAGTGGACAAATGTCTTCTTGGGACAAAATATGATTTATTTGTACGTGCTCATGGGAATTTTAGGCTGGTTTATCGTGTTTGGATTTGCTTACCGATTTTCGATTATAGTATTTTCTATTTTATGGTCGTTGACGTATTTCATGCAAAAAACAAGCTACAACAACCATTATTATCTGTTTATGCTAGTTTCGTGGATGATGACAATAATTCCTGCGCATCATTTCTTTTCGATTGATAGTTTGATTTTCCCGAAAATAAAACGTCTAACTATGCGCAATTGGGTGCCAACTTTATTCATTATTCAGTTATTGATTGTATACACTTTTGCTGCTTTCGCGAAGATTTATCCAGATTGGTTTAACGGTGTTTTTTTACAAATGAAATTTCACGAATATGGCGATTTATTAACAACAAAATATAATTTGATTGGATTAGGAAAAGTTGTAAGTAGTTTAGAGTTTGCACAGGTTTTTGCTTGGGGCGGATTCTTTTTCGATTTATTGATTATTCCTGCAATGTTGATGAATAGAACGCGCGGGATTGCTTTCAAATGTGCTGTAGCCTTTCATATTTTCAATTCAGCAGTTTTCGGGATTGGGATATTTCCTTTCTTTGCTTTGGCAATGTTAATATTCTTTTATGATCCAGTAAAAATTCAGGAAGTTATTTTTCCTAAAAAATCATTTATGATGGATCGTTCAGATGATGATAATTTATTGACAACTCGTCGTGTCATGTTCTCTTATTTGATGTTTTTCTACGTAGTTTGGCAAATATATTTACCTGTTCGCCATTACTTTATTCCCGGAAATGTTTTTTGGACAGAGGAAGGTCATCGCATGGCTTGGCGAATGATGTTGCGTAACAAAGCGGGTGAAGTTGTGGTATATGTTTCGAAACCAGATCCACAGAAAAAAGGTAAATTCTTGAAACAAGAGAAAGTAGATTTGACTAAATATCTAACCTTTAAACAAATGTCAAAAATGGCGGTTAGTCCAGATATGATGTGGCAATTTGCACGCTATGTAAAATATGATTATGCGAAAAATGGTGTGAATGATGTCAAAGTTTTTGTGGATGCAAAAGTTTCTGTCAATGGCAGCGATTATTATCAATTTACAAATGCAAATTACAATTTAGCTTACACAACTTGGAGTTATTTTGGACATCAAAAATGGATTCAGCCAACACCAAAAGAGTTGAATTTATCTTATTTTGAATAAATTTATGTAACTTTATAAGACAACAATCAAAGAAATACAATTATGAAATATACATTATTCGCAATAGCTTTTTCGGCTTTATTATTTTCTTGTGGTAATAAGGAAGATAATGGAGTAAGTGCTTACAAAGGTTTGGATAAGCAAAAGCAAGAACAAAAAGATTTGGATAGTATTGGAAAGGAAGCACAACAAACGTTTGATGATTTCAAATTGGCGTTATCGATGAAAGATACTACAACGACTAATTTTATTGTCAAACAAATGTATGATATTCCGAATGCGACACAAAAAGAACATATTTGGATTCGTGATGTATATTCGGATAACGATCAATTAAAAGGAATTGTAGACAACGTTCCGCAATACACAAAATTGGTGAAACACAATGATACAGTTGTGATTGATCCGACCAAATTATCGGATTGGATGTATTATAAAGGTGATAAAATGATTGGAGGATTTACAATAAAATATATGCGTAGTAAGATGACTGATGCGCAGAAAAAAGAGTTTGATAAACAATATAAAGTAAAATTTGAAGATTAGTTTCTGCTCAGAAAATAATAAAATCAAAAAGGCAATCTTTTGTTAGATTGCCTTTTTATTTTGAAATTATTTTCCTTAATCAATCAAAGACAATTGAATTTTACGTTTTTCTGTATCAATTCCAATTACGGTTACTTCAATTTGTTGACTTAAATGCACTTTTGAATTTACATCTGAAATAAATTCATTCGAAATTTTAGAAATATGAATTAAACCATTTTCTTTAATTCCTATATCTACAAAACAGCCAAAATTGGTAATATTATTAATAATTCCAGGAACTTTCATGCCCAATTGCAAATCTTCGAATTTCTTTAATCGTTGATCAAAACTAAAAACTTTGGCTGTAGAACGCGGATCTAAACCAGGTTTTTCGAGTTCCTTTTTAATATCTTCTAAAGTTGGTAAACCTACTTTTTCGGTAATATATTTGGTCAAATCAAGTTGATTAATCAATTCTTTATTCTGAATTAAATCTTTCAAATCAACTTTCAAATCTTTCGCCATTTTCTCTACAAGAGCATACGATTCTGGGTGAACAGCAGAATTATCTAACGGATTTTTTGCATTTGGAATTCGTAAAAAAGCAGAAGCTTGTAAGAATGCTTTTTCACCCAAACGAGGAACTTTTAGTAACTCTTTTCTCGAATTAAACGCACCATTTTCGCTTCGATATTCTACAATATTTTCAGCCATTTTTTCACCAATTCCTGCAACATAATTTAGTAAATGTTTGCTTGCTGTGTTCAGATTTACACCAACTTTGTTTACACAGAAAGAAACAACATCATCCAACTCATTTTTCAATAAAGTTTGATCGACATCATGTTGATACTGACCAACTCCAATCGATTTTGGCTCTATTTTTACTAATTCTGCCAAAGGATCTTGTAAACGGCGGCCTATAGAAACAGCGCCACGAACGGTAACATCTTTATCTGGAAATTCGTCGCGCGCAATTTTAGAAGCCGAATAAACCGAAGCACCAGCTTCATTTACAACAAAAACTTTTAGTGGACGATCAAATGCAATATTCTGAACCAAATATTCTGTCTCGCGAGAAGCTGTTCCATTTCCTATTGAAATTGCATCTACATTATAAGCATTGACAAGCGATTTTAATTTTTTGATAGCTTGAGTTTTTTCATTTTGTGGCGCATGAGGATAGATATTTTCGTTGTGTAACAAATCGCCTTGCTCATCTAAAACAACCACTTTGCATCCCGATTTGTAACCAGGATCTATTGCCAAAATTCTTTTTTCTCCCAAAGGTGGTGCTAATAGCAGTTGATTTAGATTTTTGGAAAAAACATTGATTGACGTTTCATCTGCTTTTTCTTTTGCCTCTTTCAATACTTCATTTGAAATTGAAGGAGCTAAAAGTCGTTTGTAGGCATGTTTTATAGCTTCTTCAATAACCCAAGAAACTTCTGGTTGAATAGATTTTATCAACGTATATTCCAAAAATTTGAAGGCTTCTTTTTTATCAATTGATACATTTACTTTTAAAAAACCTTCGTTCTCACCTCTTAAAATAGCCAATAAACGATGTGAAGCAATTTTTTTTAAAGGCTCTTCGTATTCAAAATAATTTGAATATTTAGTTGAATCTTCATCGTCTATTTTAGATTTGACCAATTTACTTTCAATAAAAGCAGATTTTCTGAAAATATCTCGTAATCGATGACGTACATACTCATTTTCATTGATCCATTCCGCAATAATATCTTGAACCCCCGAAAAAGCTTCTTCGATACTTGTCACATCTTCATTCAGATATTTTTTTGCTAAATCATCCAAATCAGGAATATTATTTTGTTTCATGATGATTTTCGCCAAAGGCTCTAAACCTTTTTCTTTCGCAATTGTCGCACGTGTTTTTTTCTTCTTTTTATAAGGAAGATATAAATCCTCTAATTGGACCAAATCAAAACTTTTCTGAATACGTTGTTGTAATTCATTATTCAATTGATTTTGTTCTTCTAATGTTTTTAAAATAAATTCTTTTCGAGAAACAATTTCATTGTATTGATTTTGAAGTTTTTTTATAGAAGAAATTTGAACCTCATCAAGATTTCCTGTGACCTCTTTTCTATATCTTGCAATAAAGGGTATGGTGTTGTCTTCATTCAAACAATTTACTGTATTGTTGATTGATTTTTCTGGAATAGAATTAAGATGTTGATGAATGTATTGAATCAAATTCATATTAAAAGTTTGGTTTTGCAAATTACTATTTTTCACAAACATAAAAAATAGCATATTTTATTTATACAGGTCGTATTAAATAGAATATTGGTTTTTTATTAATCTAATATTTAGAGTTTTTTATATCAGTCTTATTTCAAATAAAAAAATATAATTAAAATTTTCTAAAAAAATTTGTTTTTTATTAAATTATTTCTAAATTTGAAATCAGGTAGTAGAGAGTAAGATTGATTTTTTTTAATGTTAAATTTATACTTACTAGTGTAAGTTTTTTTAAAAATCAATTGGGTTTAAGCTGAGGAGCTTAAACCCGTTTTTTTTTATACAACTTTCTTATCTTTGAGCAAATATATCTACAAAATGGCTCGTATAAAATTAGATTTTTCAGACAAATTTTTATTTTCAACAATAATACCAGTACGCATAACTGATCTCAATTATGGAAATCATTTGGCAAACGATAAAGTATTGTCCATTATACATGAATCGCGAATTCAGTTTTTTCAACATTATGGCTATTCGGAATTAGATTTTGGAGGTGTAAGTGTGATTATGGGTGATGTTGCGATTGAGTATAAAAATCAAGCTTTTTATGGTGATGAATTGTTGATTGAGATTGGTGTGCAAGATTTTTCGCGTGTTAGTTTTGATGTAATCTATAAAATTTCTACAAAAGATAAATTAATTGCAAAAGCGAAAACAGGAATTGTGACCTTCGATTATCAGCAAAATAAAGTGGTTGAGGTTCCTCAAAAGATAAAAGATCTTTTTGAAGTTGTATAATCTTATAAATTAATTACGCTAATCATTTAAGTCTTTGTAAATTTGCACCGAGTTATGAAGATTTTACCATATAAAAATTTATTTGTCGGAATTACCGACACATTGCAACAAATTTTCTTCGAAGGAAAATATGCAGATAAAGAAGTTGAGCGAACATTGAAATCGAATAAGCAATGGGGAGCGCGCGATCGTGCTTTTATTGCCGAAACGGTTTACGATTTAGTTCGTTGGAAACGTTTGGTTGAAGGGGCAATGAGCCGTCCGCTTTCTCCTGATACAATTTGGGAGTTTGTTGGAACTTGGTTTGCTTTAGATCCAGAGCAAACGTTACCAAAATGGGAAGAATTTCAAAAAATCTATCCAAAAGAAGTCTTGAAAAGACATCACAATTCGTCTAAAAATATTGCGGTTGCAGAATCGTATCCAGATTGGATGTTCGAGTTAGGAGAGAAGTCGTTGGGAAATCGTTGGTTAGATGAAGTGCATGCAATGAACTCGCAAGCACCAACAGTTTTACGTGTGAATTCCTTGAAAACAGACCGTAAAACATTACAAAAAGCGTTGAAGGAGCGTAGAATAAAAACGAAAGTTTTATCGAAATATCAAGATGCTTTAGAGCTTGAAGAGAAAACAAATATTTTCCGTACAGATGAATTTCAGAATGGTTGGTTTGAAGTTCAAGACGCAGGATCGCAATTGATTGCGCCTTATTTACGTGTTCAGCCAGGAATGCGTGTGGTAGATGCTTGTGCTGGTGCCGGAGGAAAAACATTGCATTTAGCTGCTTTGATGGAAAACAAAGGGCAAATTATTGCAATGGATTTGTACGATTGGAAATTGAAAGAATTGAAACGTCGTGCAAAACGTAACAATGTTCAGAATGTACAAACAAAGGTGATTGAAGCAAAAACAATCAAGCGTATGGAGAATTCTGCTGATCGCTTATTGATTGATGCACCTTGTTCTGGAATGGGAGTTTTGAAACGTAATCCTGATGCAAAATGGAAATTAAGACCAGAATTTATTGACGAAATATTAGCAACACAAGAAAAAATATTAGCTGATTATTCTAAAATCATTAAAGTTGGTGGAATGATGGTTTATGCAACTTGTTCTATTTTACCACAAGAAAATGAGCAGCAAGTAGAAAAATTCTTGAAGAATAATCCAAATTATAAAATGGTTTCAGATAAAATGCATTATCCATCTCAAACTAATTATGATGGATTTTACATGGCTTTGATTGAAAGAATTTCTTAAGCTGTTAATTATTATAAGATACAAAAGACTAAGTGAAAGCTTGGTCTTTTTTTGTTACAATAATTATTTTATCCTAAATCTAACTCGTCTATTCTCAAAATTTTTCCAATCAATACAATTTGTGGCAGGATTACATTCTTTGTATTTCAAATCCGAAAAGCCTTTAGCGGAAATTGAAAATCGATTTTTATTTAGACCTTTTTCTACCAAATAATTCAACACAGCGTTTGCTCTTCGTTGTGATAAATCTATATTGTAAGATTCTGTTCCAACCGCATCTGTATGACCTTCGATAACAAAATGATGTGATGGATTTCGTTTCATAATTGCAACAACTTCATCCAATTTTGGATAATCAATAGCTCTGATTTCAGCTTTATCAAAATCAAATTCGACGGTTTCCATTAAATAATTTGAATAATCTTGAACATAATTTCCAATCTTTTTATCACTCAAATTATTTTCAGGACAGCCATTTCCAAAACGATTTCCTTTTATATACGGACATTCATCTTCGATATCCATCACGCCATCGCCATCTGTATCATAATCATTGTTGTAATTTTCTATATTTCCTTTCTGGATCAATAAATTATAAGGTGTTGAAATATTGAATTCAGTTCCAATTTTCTCAATTTCTTTTCGATATCGTCCATCTTTTTTGCACATTTCACCGCAACGTTCCTCATCTTTTAAGAGATAATCAATTTTTTGTTTTGCCCAATAAAACTTAATTGCTTCGGTAAATTCACTTGGATTTGGTTGTTTGATTTCAAAATTTTGAGTGAAATTTTGGTTCGATTGATTACCAATAATTTCTATTTTTTTTGGATAACGACGATTGCAATCGCGCGAAACAAAATTGACCGAATTTTGAGCTAAATACGTATTGAAATTCTTCGGAAACGTTTCGTTGAGGTTGATTTGGGATGATTGAACTTTAAGGTGATAAATAGAAGAATTCAAAACAGCTTGCTGAAATTGAGCTGTTTTTTGATTCAATTCTTTTGGTTCATTGACTGTAATCGGAAGCGTTCCTGTTGCTAAACTTATGAAATTCATCGCATGATAATCCAATTCTTTTCCAATTCCTAATGTTATAAATTGAGTATCTTTTGCATAATTTCGGAGTGAATTATAAACCGTTTCATTCAAATTTATCGCTCCATCAGAAATAATTGCGATGATTCTTTTATAGTTTTTATCAAAAGGATTTTTCTGAATTTGCTCTATTGCTTCATCCAATAATTTTTCGCCAGTTCCATTCAAATAATTAACTTTTTCTAAAGCTAAAGTGATGTTTTCTTTCGTTGGAAATTGAGAAGAATTAAAAATTAATTCATTTTTCGTAGAATAAACCAACATATTAAATTTATCTGTTTCGTTTAGATTTGGAAGAAGTTGATTCATCAATTTTTTGGTGGTTTCAATTGGTTGATTCATCATAGAACCAGAAGCATCCAAAACGAACAAAAATTCTCGCGGAGCATTGTATTTAGAAGGATTATTTGCAGGTTCAATTGTTCCTAAAATATAATCGCAACCATTTTCAGTAAACGTTTCAATTCCTGTTTGTAGTTCATTTTTTGTATAAGCATATTGAAGAGTTGGAATCTTTTTATCGAAATTTTTTGAAACATAATTTCGATCATTTTCCTTTGAAAATTTTAAATCAGAAACAATTTTTGAAATCGGAAAATTTCCCGAAAGATGAATATCTGAATTTATGTTTTTCGGGTAACCATTCAATTGATTGTTCCAACGATGAATTTGGGTAAAAGATTCTGTTCGTTTAACGATAAATTCTAAAAATGAAACTTGATAATTCAAACTATTTTCTTCAACAATTTTCGAAACTTTTAGCTGAATTTTTAGTGTAGCATGTGCAGGAATTTTTCCTAAATCTAATTGTAAAACTTGATTGTTTTGTTGATTTTTAAAAATAGTTGAAGCATCAATATTTTTTAACTCTTTTCGAATATCTACAATAGATTTGGATTGAATTTCGAAAACTTTATCATTTACAAAAGCTTTTAATTCGTACACATTTTGAGAAGCTTGATAAGGATAAATAAATTTAGCTAAAATATCTTCCGAAGAATTGTTCTGAAATGTAAAATTATGACTCAAATTACCCAATAAATGATGAAAATTATAGTCATTTTCGAGAGAAATTGCTTCTATTTTTTCAAAATCTTCTTCATTTTGAAGTTCCAAATACGGATAAATTTGCTGCGCACAACAAAATGTATTCAGTAGAATAAAAAAAATGGAAAAAAATAGATTTTTTGTGTTCAACGAATAGATTTTAAAAATTCAATGTAAAGATAATGAAAGAATTGATGTATTTTCTATCATCAGTTATAGTAAAGTTTAATGTATATTTAATAAATCGTCAAATCAGAAATAATTATTCAATCATATCTAAAAAAGATTGGTTTAATAATTGCATCGTTCAGATTTAACAAAAAAGTTAAGTAAATTTGCACTTTATTTTACATAAAAGATGAATTTTAATTTCACAGAAGTTGAAAGAGTAGAAAGTATTTCTGCAAAAGATTTTCAGAAATATTACGTTAAACCTCAAAAACCAGTTGTAGTAGAGCGAATTACAGAGGATTGGCCTGCGTACGAAAAGTGGAATTTTGAGTATATAAAACAAGTTGCAGGTGACAAGGTTGTCCCTTTATATAATAATGATCCGGTTGATTATACGAAGAAAGTAAATGAACCAGTTGCAAAGATGAAAATGTCTGAATATGTAGATTTGTTGCAAAGTGAACCGACAGATTTGCGTATATTTTTGTACAATTTGATGAGTCAAGTTCCGAAATTGCAACAAGATTATAAAATGCCAGATTTGGGTTTGAATCTTTTCAAATCGATGCCAATGTTATTTTTTGGAGGTGAAGGATCAAATGTTTTTATGCATTATGATATCGATTTAGCGAACATTTTGCATTTTCATTTTGCAGGAAAAAAACGTTGTATTATTGTTCCGCCAAAGGATTCGAAATACATGTACAAAATTCCGCATTCGGTAATTTGTCGAGAAGATATTGATTTTGATAATCCTGATTTTGATAAATGGCCAGCGCTGAAAAATATAAATCCGATGGTAGCAGACTTAAAACACGGAGAAATGCTTTATATGCCAGAAGGTTGGTGGCATTATATGAAATATTTGACGCCAGGTTTCTCGATGAGTTTGCGTTCGTTGGCACATAAACCAAAAAATTTGTCCGAAGCGATTTATAACATATTTTTGATGCGTACATACGATAATGTGATGCGAAAAATAAAAGGTAAAACTTGGATTGAAGAAAAAAATGAGCGCGCAATTTCACAAACAAATAAATTAATTGCGAAATAAAAATACAGTTTTTAGAAAATTTTTCTAAATGAAGGAATATCTTTCGAAAGATGTTCCTTTTTTTATTCTACTGTCCTAAAAACTTATAAATCAATAAATATTTGATTTTCATGTTTTAAAATTTCGATAGATATTTGCAGAATATTTTTCTGAATTTTTAGTAATATGATCATAAATAAAGGAAATTTTTGGGCTTTATTGCCTTTAATCATTTTCATACTTGTCTATTTTTCGGCATCTATTTATCTAAACGATTTTTACTCCGTTCCAGCATTGGTTGTTTTCATGTTGGCGCTCGTAATTGCATTTGTTCAATTCCCTAAGGTTTCATTTCATACGAAAGCCGAGGCTTTTTGTAAGAATGCGGGTGAAGAAACAATTATGTTGATGATTTTAATTTTTCTTCTCGCTGGAGCGTTTGGAAGTTTAGGATCTACAATTGGTGCTGTAGAATCAACAGTGAATTTATTTTTGAATTATCTTCCTTCTTCCTTTATTGTAGCAGGTTTCTTTTTGTTGTCTTGTTTTATTGCGACTGCTTTGGGAACATCGGTTGGAACAATTGTAACTGTTGCTCCGATTGCAGTGCAAATGGATAAAATGATCCCAGGTTCTATGCCAATTTTGTTAGGTGCAGTGGTTGGTGGAGCGATGTTTGGCGATAATTTATCATTTATTTCTGATACAACAATTGCTGCAACACGTACGCAAGAAGTGAGCATGAAATCTAAATTTAAAACTAATTTTCGAATAGTAGTTCCAGCAGCTATTGTTTCGACGATTATATATTTTTCACTTTCTCAACATTTTGACACAACCAATTTCCAAGGAAAACAGTTAGATTTTGACTTGATTTTAATCATACCTTATCTATTAGTTTTTGGACTAGCAATCTCTGGAATTAATGTGATTTGGGCTTTAATTGTAGGAATTCTTTCGTTTTTTGGAATTGGTTTGTTCTATTCTGGTGTTCCTTTACTAGACTTAGTATCTTCTATTAATGAAGGTTTTAAAGGAATGTTTGAGTTGAGTATTATTTGTTTAATTATTGGTGGAATTGTTGGAATTATTCGTTTAAATGGTGGATTAGATTTTATCATTTATCATTTAACCAAAAATATCAAAACAAAACGTCAAGCCGAGATGAGTATTGCGTCGCTTACAGCTTTGGCGAATGCTTGTTTGGCAAATAACACTATTACAATTTTAATTTGTGGTAAAATAGCAAAAGATATTTCTGATCATCACGATTTAGAAGGTAGACGTGTTGCAAGTATTTTGGATACTGTTTCGTGTTTTGTACAAGGAATCTTACCTTATGGTGCGCAAGTTTTGGCAGCTGTTGCTGCTGCAAATGCAATTTCAAGTGCAACAAAAGTTTCTTCTGTAGATGTTTTATCTAATTTATATTACCCGTTTTTAACTGGAATTTGTACCCTTATATTTATTTTATTTTTTCAGTCAAACTCATTCAAAAAATAGATTGATGTTGGATAGTCATTCGTCGAATATTATTTTATAACTTTGTAGACTGAAATTTTTTAAGATGAAAAGAGTTGTCGTAGGACTTTCTGGAGGAGTAGATTCAAGTGTTACAGCCTATTTGCTAAAAGAGCAAGGCTATGATGTGATCGGATTATTTATGCGTAATTGGAACGATGCATCGGTAACGTTGGAAGATGAATGCCCATGGATAGAAGATAGTGCAGACGCTTTGTTGGTAGCTAAAAAATTAGATATTCCTTTTCAGGTAATTGATATGTCTGATTCGTACAAAGAACGTATTGTAGATTATATGTTCAATGAATACGAGCAAGGAAGAACACCAAATCCTGATGTGTTATGTAACCGAGAAATTAAGTTCGATTTGTTTTTGAAAACAGCTTTAGAACTTGGAGCAGATTACGTTGCAACAGGACATTATGCACGAAAAACTTCTACAATTGATGAAAATGGAAAAGAGATTTTTCAATTGTTAAAAGGTAATGATAACAATAAAGATCAATCGTATTTCTTGTGTCAATTGTCGCAAGATCAATTAAGCAAAGCATTATTCCCAATTGGAGATATAGAAAAACCAGAAGTAAGAAGAATTGCGCAAGAGCAAGGCTTGGTTACAGCGAATAAGAAAGATTCGCAAGGTTTATGTTTTATTGGAAAAGTTAGTTTACCCGAATTTTTGCAACAACAATTAAAACCAAAAGAAGGTGTAATTGTAGAAATAGCCAAAGATTGGAACGGATATAAAAGAGAAATTCCAACTTTTGCAAATAAATATGAAGCATTAGATTTCGAAGCAAAAGGTTTCTCATATAAACAAGAAGACGGAGAAATTGTAGGTAAACATCAAGGTGCACATTATTTCACTCGCGGTCAACGAAAAGGATTGGGAGTTGGAGGAAAAGTAGAACCTTTGTTTATTATTGATACAGATGTAGAGACAAATGTTGTTTACACAGGTCAAGGTGCTGATCATCCTGGTTTGTTGAAGAAAGCATTGTTTATAAAAGAGGAAGAAGTACATTGGGTTCGCGAAGATTTAACTTTAAAAACAGACGAAACAATGGAAGTGATGGCGCGTATTCGTTACCGTCAACCTTTGCAAAAAGCAATTTTACACAAAGCTGAAAACGGAATGTATGTCGAGTTCGAAAATCCTCAATCTGCAATTACAGAAGGTCAATTCTGTGCGTGGTATGTTGATGACGAACTTTTAGGTTCTGGTGTTATTAATAATTAAAAATATAAACATCATTATTATATTGAACGCTCAAGATTTTCTTGAGCGTTTTTATGTTAATATCATTTTATTAAAAAACTTTCCCGTCTGCTTTTGGTTGCTTTGGTAATCCATCTTGAAATCTCATAGAAGCATGTGTTCCATCACAAAAAGGCTTATTAGAAGATTGTCCACAACGGCAAATTGTTTGTCGATTTCGCACTTCGTAATATTCGCCATTCGCACTTTTTAGCGGAATTCCTCCCCATAATGCATAAGGACCACTCAAATCATTCGCAACATCTTCAATAATTCCAACAGAAGCTGAGGTGTTATCATCTTCAATTGGTTGATTATTTTCATCCCAAACAATCAACCGTCCAGAAGGACAATGATGTGCCATTTCAACACTCAAATCAACAGAGTTTTGTGTAGAATCTTCAACTTGGTTCCAAATACGTTTTCCATTGTCACAAAATCGAGCAAAAGCACATAATTTTTCGTCATCAGTGAGCGAAACAACAGGTCCTTCTATAACTTCTGCAGTTAATAATTCGGGATTGAAAGTTGCTTTTTCAGTTAAATCCACACCATTTTCTGTTGCTTTTTTATGCGAACCATCACAATAAGGTTTGTGCTGGGATAATCCACAACGACAAATATAAGTTGCATCTTTTGCTTCAAATTCTTCTCCTTCTTGGTAATTGATAGAAATTCCTTGCTGATTTGGAACGATAAATTGCTGAACAATTTTAGGTTTTCCGTGCAAGATATAAGGTCCATTTTCTGTGACTTCTACATAGATACCATCTGTATTTTGAGTTGTCCCGATTTGAATATTTAACTTATTTTGATTATCCATAATTGTAGATTTTAGATTGAAATTATCTACAATTTAAAAAGTATTTTAGTTAGAATGATTTTAAATTTTTATTGATAATTCGTTAAAATTTAATAGATAAACCTTGTTGTTTTTACATAAGATTTAGAATGTTTTGATTAATTTTAATTAAAATAATTAGCATGTCGACAATTCAACTCAAACATACAGAAACCAAACATCACGATGCTTTGTTATACAATTTGCCAGAAGACCAAATTCCTTTTACAGCCTTGCCTATCGAGACTTTTGAGCGTTTGAAATTACGCACAGATGGACATGCAAAACCAATTACAATTTTGTTAGATGAAGTGCCAATTGGTTTTTTTGTGTTAGATTATGGTGACGATAAATTGGAGATGACGAATAATACGAATTCGTTGTTGTTGCGTTCTTTATCGATAAATCCAGAATTTCAAGGAAAGGGTTACGGAAAAATTTCGATGAATTTGATGGATGATTTTGTAAAAGATAATTTTCCTACAATTGATGAATTGGTTTTAGCGGTTAATTTCAACAATAAATCAGCATATGATTTGTATCTAAAAGTCGGTTATATAGATGACGGTTCTCAACGTGAATGGTTCAATGGAATGCAACATTTGTTGAAGAAGAAAATTTAATTGTTAAACTCTTTCTTTCTCCCAAGCGACAACTTGCACACCTTCTGAATAATGCACTAAATCTGGTCTCGAATGGATATTTAAATCTTGAAGTTGGTAATCAATCGTTAAAAAATCTAATTCAAGTTGATTGATTTTCCACGGTAAATGTTGAATTTCATAACGAAACAATTGATTGTGATCTTCCAAATACAAACAATATCGTTCAGTCAAAAATAAATCCAATTCAGTTTTGTGTTTTACTTGCATTCCAACATGGAAATCCGTTAATAAAGAGAAATTTCGTTTGGGATGATTGGCTTGATAAGAATTTTCGGTTCTGTTGATATTTGATTTTTCGTATGGTAAACCTGATAATGATTTAGCTAAAATTGCAGAAAATAATTTTCCAGCTTCAATCGATAAAAAATAAACGCCAGGTTTTTCGTCTTTTGTCACATAGGTTCTCAAATTAATTTCGTCAAAATCAGAAATAGGAGAGAATGCAGGAAAAAAGCGAGGTCGAATTTTTTCCATTGTAAAGGCGACAAGCGAAACCCAAGCAGAATCATTTATTTCATCAATTTCTAAATCTTTTGGAACTAATTCTCTCAAAATTTCTTTGTCAATTCTGTAATGAAAAAATAAAGCTTTGTTCCATTCTTGATAATATTTCCACGATTTTGAAGGATATTGCCAAGCACGATGATTTGTTTCGGCTAAAATTTGTTTGATTGTATATTTCACTTAAAACCTTGTTAAACCTATGGTTGAAGATACAAAATCTATTGTGAAATAAAGAAAATTGTAGTTACTTCGCATACCAATTTTTATCATATGAAAAACTTGTTTTATATCTTCGTGATTAGTTTTTTAACGTCATGTGCAGCAATACATAATGTGCCAACTTCTCAGAATCCAAATAATTTTATTCAACCGAATACAACAAGTTCTTTTGTGGATCAAAACGGGAATTTTTACCCAGATAATTGGTTGAAATCGTATGGTAAACCTCCTAAAAATGCAAGTCGTAGAGATTATTCGTTGATGAAAATTGCGACTGAAAGCAACTTTCAAAATCAATTAACTTCTTATGAAAGTTTGCGTTTGAAAAATATCGAAAAAAGAGTTAAAAATAAGAAACGTGTCATCATTTTTGTGCATGGAATTGACAATGATTATATGTTTAGCTTGAAAAATTACAACAAAGCCAAAACTTATATGAATATTAATTCTTCGAATGATGAGGTAATTAATTTTTATTGGGATGGATTGGTGAACGAAAGTCTTTTTGGAGCAGCAAAAGTTTGGGTAAGTGCAACGACAAATAGCCAAATGGCGGGCGTTTTTGGACTTCGTAGAATTTTGAATGTCATTCATAACAAAGATGTTTATTTGATTTCGCATAGTCGTGGCGCATCGGTTGTTTTGAGTTCACTTGTGAATCCTTCGTTACGCGAAAGTGAAATAAAACGTGCTGAAAATGCGCATCATGTGGATTTTACGAATGCAGAAACTTTGTTAGAAAATAACAATAAAATTTATAGTATTATGTTGGCGCCTGCAATTGGAAAAATTGATTTTACGTTGGATAATAATCAATTAAAAACGTTTACACCTCAATTAAAACGTATGCATATCACGATAAATGACACGGATTATGTATTAGGGAAAGGAAAGATTGGATTTTTATCTCGAAGTTTGATTGCGACAGATTTTGGTTACAAAAAAGATTTGTTTGATGAACTTTCTAAAAATTATACATTTTTAGAAGAAACTGATTTTTCCGGACAAGATTCGCACGAATTTAGAGAATATATCACTAATCCGAAGTTTATTACAATTCTGAAAGAATTCAAGTTAGCGAAATAAAGCGAAATGCGAACTTCGAATCTCGAAATGCGAGATTCGAAAATCATTTCTTAAACTCAATCACTTCTAAATTTTCAATTTTTCCTTTATTCAACTCAAATCGTAACATCGTACGAACTTTCTGAAAACCGTGTTTACCAACTGCGCCAGGATTCATATGAATTAAACCCAATTGTTTATCAGGCATCACTTTTAGTATATGTGAATGTCCACAAATAAATAATTTCGGAGGATTTTCTGTGATTTCTTTTCGTATTGCAGGATTATATTTTCCTGGATAACCGCCAATATGCGTAATCCAAATATCAACACCTTCCAACGTAAATCTGTTGTTGAGCGGGAATTCTGCGCGAGCTTTATTATCATCAATATTTCCATAAACAGCACGCAAAGGTTTTATTTCAGCCAATTTATCGGTTACAGAAATATCGCCAATATCTCCAGCATGCCAAATTTCGTCTGCTTGTTGTGCATATTCCAAAATTCTATCGTCGATATAAGAATGCGTGTCCGAAAGTAAAAGAATTTTCTTCAAAAGGTTGTATTTTTGTTGCTCAAATTTACAACAATTGCGATATTTTTTAGAATTAGCATACAACGGAAAAAATTATTTTGGTTATCAAATTCAACCCAATCAAATTTCGGTTCAAGAAGTTATTGAAGATAGATTGTCTAAAATCTTAAGAAAAGAAATTTCGATTGTCGGTGCAGGGCGTACAGACTCTGGTGTTCATGCGAAAAAGATGTTTATTCATTTTGATTATGAAGATGAATTATCGGTTGATTTAATCAAAAAATTAAATTCTTTTTTACCAAAAGACATCGCTGCTTATCGTTTATTTTTGATGGATGATGAAGCGCATGCGCGTTTTGATGCGACTTCGCGTTCGTACAATTATTTTATTTCGCCTTTCAAAGATCCTTTTGCGTTTGATAGTGCTTGGATTTTTAACCGAGAATTGGATATTGAAAAAATGAATGAAGCAGCAAAATTGTTAATTAAGCAAGGAGATTTCGGAAGTTTTGCTAAATTACATACCGATGTGAAAACAAATATTTGCGATGTAAGGGAGGCATTTTGGCGCAAAAATGAAAACGGACAATTGGTTTTTCAAATCACTGCTGATCGTTTTTTGCGAAATATGGTGCGCGCAATTGTTGGAACATTGGTTGAGGTTGGATTAGGAAGAATTTCTATCCACGATTTTGAAGAAATTATTGAACAAAAACAACGTTCTTCGGCAGGAGCTTCGGCGCCAGCGCAGGGTTTGTATTTGGTAGATGTTCAATATCCAAAAGAATTATTTAAAAATGAGTTCAAATAATGAGAATACATCGTTTGATTTTAATGGATTAAAACGTGTTTTGCAAATCGGAGCGCAAAGCAAAGTGATGTTTTGGTCGGTGGTTTTTGTAGCGGTTTTTAGTGCGTGTTTTTCTGTTTATCGTCCGTATTTAACGGGAAATATCATCGACGATTATATTCAGACAAAAGATTTACCAGGGCTTCAAATGCAAATCGTGAAACTATCTTTGGTGTTAGTTTTCGAAGGAATTTTGTCTTTTTTTATGGTTTATTTAGCGAATGTTGTTGCACAACGAGTTATCCGTTTATTACGCGTTCGTTTGTATAATCATTTGATCAAATTCAAGCTTGGTTACTTCGATAAAACGCCAAATGGAGTTTTGGTAACACGTTCAGTTTCTGATATTGAAACGATTGCTGAGGTTTTCAATGACGGAATTTTAGTGATGTTAGGCGATGTATTGAAAATCGTTTTCATCGTTTTTGTGATGTATTGGATGAACTGGGTTTTGGCAACGGTTGTGATTGTGATTCTTCCGTTGATGATGATTATTACACGATTGTTCCAAAAAGCATTGAAAAATGTTTACCAAGAAGAACGTACAATTGTGGCGAAATTAAATACGTTTGTGCAAGAACGATTAACAGGAATGAATATTATTCAGGTTTTTAATCGTCAGCAAGCAGAATACAATAAATTCGTTTCGATTAATAATGATTTAAAGAAAAATTATCTAAAAACAGTTTTCTATTTTTCATTAATGTTTCCTGTTGTCGATATTATTTCGGCTTTAGCAACGGGAAGTTTGATTTGGTTTGGAGGGCTTAGAACTGCTGTTTATGGAGATGTTTCTGTCGGAGATTTGATTGCTTTTACACAATATGTTACGTTGTTAACTGCGCCAATGCGTGCAATTGCAGAGCGTTTCAATACGATTCAGCGTGGGTTGGTAGGAGCGGATCGTGTGTTCAAAATTATTGATGATGATCAAACTTTGCCAGATAATGGAACAATAAAATTGGATCATGTAAAAGGTAAAATCGATTTTGAAAATGTGAAGTTTTCTTATGTTCCGAATAATTTGGTTTTGAAAGGAATTTCTTTTTCGACAAAACCAGGTGAAAAAATTGCAATTGTAGGTGCCACAGGTGCAGGAAAATCTACTATAATTAATTTATTGAGTCGTTTTTATGACATCGATTCTGGAACAATTAAAATAGACGATGTAAATATCCATGATATGGAATTGAAAAATTTACGTCAACACGTTGCGGTTGTTTTGCAGGATGTTTTCTTATTTAATACAACAATTTATGACAATATTGTTCTAGGAAATAAAGATATTTCGTTGGAAGAAGTTCAGAATGCGGCTAGAATAATAGGAATCGATCATTTTATTATGTCGTTACCAAAAGGTTATTATAGTGAAGTAAGCGAGCGGGGAGCTACCCTTTCTGTTGGGCAACGACAGTTGATATCCTTTCTGAGAGCATATATTTATAATCCACAAATTTTGGTATTAGACGAAGCAACATCATCGATTGATACCGAGTCGGAAGAATTGATTCAGAAAGCAACAGATAAGCTAACGCAAGGCAGAACTTCTATCATCATTGCGCATCGTTTAGCAACAATTCAGAACGCAGATAAAATTATTGTGATGGATAATGGAATGATTGTTGAGCAAGGTACACATAGCGAATTGTTGGATCAAAAAGGTTATTACGCCAATTTATATGAAGTCCAATTCTCGAAAGAAAATTAAAAATTTAACAGAAATAAATCGTTAGATTTGATTAACTTGAACAATCAATAATATTAACTTTAAAAATCTAATTAAAAATGAAAAAATTATTTTTAGCTGCTGCAGTATTAGGTGTAGTTTCTTTATCTTCTTGTAAATCTGAAAAAGAAAAAGTAGATGCAAAAGTAGAAAACACACAAGAAAATGTAGCAAATACAGTAGAAGAGCAAGTAGAAGCTGGTAAAGAGACAATGGATAAAGTTGCTGATGTAGCAAAAGATTTACCAACTTTCTCTGATCCAAAAATTACTGAATTTGTTGGAAAATACAACAAATGGGCTGCTGATATGAAATTAGCTGCAACTGCTGGTGATGCAAATAAATTAGCTGAATTAACAAAACAATCAGTAGATTTTCAAAAAGAATTACAAGGTTTTACTCAAACATTGAAACCAGAAGATGCTAAAAAATTACAAGATTGGACAGCTGAAATTCAGAAACAATTAAACAAATAATTAAATTTATATTTAATGATAAGCTCGAATTTATTCGAGCTTTTTTTATGGATTAAATTATGATTTAAGATATAGATTGATAATATAATAATGTATATCTTTATCACAAAAATTTATAGATATCAATTTTTATATATGACATTAGTACAATTACAATATGTGCTGGCAGTGGCTGAGCATAAGAACTTTACAATTGCTGCTGATAAATCCTTTGTAACTCAACCAACATTGAGTATGCAGATTCAGAAATTGGAAAAAGAATTGAATATTGACATTTTCGATAGAACATCGCATCCAATCAAAATCACTCAAATTGGAGAGAAAATTGTTGCGCAAGCAAAAACAATTTTAATGGAAGCTAACCGAATGAAACACTTGGTAAACGAAGAAAAAGGTTTGTTAGAAGGTGATTTCATTATTGGTGTTATTCCTACTGTTTTACCTTCTTTGGTACCATTATTTTATAAAACATTTCAGAAAAATAATCCGAAATCGAATCTTATTATCAAAGAATTGCAAACGGATAAAATTATAAAAGGAATAAAAGATGGTTCGTTGGATTTTGGTATTGTGGTTTCACCACTTTTCGAAGATCAAATTATCGAAAAACCTCTTTATTATGAACCATTGGTGGCTTATGTACCAAACGGGCATCGCTTATCTGACAAAGATAAAATCAATGAAGATGATCTAAACACTTCTGATTTATTAATCTTGCAAGAAGGACATTGTTTCAGAAATAATGTGTTGGCTTTATGTGATACTTCTAATCTGAAAAATCGTCCGATTAAGTTAGATTCAGGAAGTTTTGAAGCCTTAGTTAAATTAGCAAATGATGGATATGGAATGACCTTGTTGCCCGCTTTGGTTGCAGATGATTTGCCACAAGAGTATAAGAAATTTGTTAAAAACTTTGAGTCGCCAGTTCCAACACGTGAAGTTTCGTTAATTTTTCATCAATCTCAATTAAGAGATTCTTTCGAGAAAGAATTAATCAATACAATTCAAAGTATTTTGAGAGGAAAAATATTCTTAGAAAAAGATCAAAAGTTAGATTCGAATATGGTTTCTTTACCAAAAAAATAATAAAAAACGACTCAAAATTAAATTTTGAGTCGTTTTTTTATGTCTTTAAATTTCCTTTAAGGAACTATTGTTGTAAATAAATACGTAGCAAAAAGTGTTAATAAAACAATTCCTTGCTGAATATTTGTTCGACCAGAATTTAATGATAAATAAACAGTGAATAAGGATAATACTAATAAGATAGATGATTTTGCATCTATTCCTAATGTTACTTCTAGTCCTGTAAAATAACATACGATTGCTACAGCAGGAATTGTTAATCCAATTGATGCTAAAGCAGAGCCTAAAGCCAAGTTAAGGCTTGTTTGTAAACGGTCTTGTTTTGCGGCTTTATATGCGGCTAAACCTTCTGGTAATAAGATAACTACGGCAATTATAATTCCCACCAATGATTTTGGAGCACCTAAATCCATCACAATTGTTTCGATGGTTGGCGATAATTTTTTTGATAATAAAACAACTGCACACAAAGCAACTAATAATAAAACTAAACTCGAGATTGTAGTCAATAAATTTGGTTTTTCGACATGTAATTCTGATGTCACATTATCTTTGCTAGTTTGCGGTAAGAAATAATCGCGATGACGAATGGTTTGGACAGAAATAAATCCGCCATATAAAATAAGAGAAATAATTGCGACAAAGATTAACTGGGAAGAAGAGAATTCACCTCCTTTTTCTGATGTCAAAAAATTTGGTAAAACCAAGGTCAATATAGATATTGCAACTAAAGTAATTAAAGCAGTTGAAACACCTTGTTTGATAAAGTTCTGTTCTCTATAACGAACTCCTCCAGCCAATAAACAGATTCCGATAATTCCGGTAAGAATAATCATTACTGCAGCAAAAACGGTATCTCTTGCCAAAACAGAAGGGAAGCCGGTAGGTTCGGACATCATTAATGAAACAATTAGCGAAACTTCTATAACTGTAATAGCTAAAGCCAATATAATGGTTCCGAAAGGTTCTCCAACTTTATGCGCTACAACTTCTGCGTGATGTACAGCTGATAAAACAGCTGAAATTAAAATGATTCCTAAGACTCCAGAAAACCACATCTGATCTTTAAATCCTTCGGCTATTGTTAATGAAAAAATGGCAAGAATGGGACAGATAATTGTCCAGTAGGGTAAAGCTAAATTGAATTTTTTTGAAATAAAATTATCTACATGCATTAATTATAAGGTTTTGGATTTTTACAAATTTAATAAATAATATTGATAATTATTATGTGTAATTATCATGAATAGTAATAATTATAACGTTTAATAATCATAAATAGTAATAGTTATTTCAATAATTGAGTAAAAATAAACTTTTTAACTAATGATTATCATACCTCTACTATCAATAAACGATTAAATTTGCAAAATGTTAAACGTATCTGACGAAAAGTTAAAAAAATGGTTTAGCACATCATGTGTGTGGGAAACGATAAGTTGTACGCTCTTATTTTTGGTTGCAATGCCAATAAAATATCAATTCGGTTATGTTTTGCCAATGCCATTTGCTGGTTGTTTTCACGGTTTTTGGTTTACAGCTTATTTGATTTTACTTTTTAGAGTCAGAAGAATATATAAATGGGACGATGAAGATTTTATTATTTATGTGATGTACGCATTTATTCCGTTTGCAACTTTGGCGGTACATAAAGTAATAAAAGAGGATAAAAATAATAGATAAATAAAAAAAACGGTTTCTTTTTGAAACCGTTTTTTTATACTCATATATTTTACGCCATTTAGCTACAGTGTTTCGACTGATTTTAAACTTATCAGCAATAGATGTATTTTTTTGTTGAAGTTTTTAAAAGTTCTAAAACAGAATTCAAATCATAAGATTTAATTTTTTGGTAGGAGTTTTTTATCCAATTATGAATAGTGTTTTTAGGGATATTGTATTCATTAGAAATTTCTTTTTTTCTTCAGTGTATAAATTCTAAAAAAAATCATATTTCAACAACTTCGACCATTTTAATAAATCGTCTGTTTGTATACTTTTGCTTAAATATTGGGCATTAATTTCCTTTTCAGAATAAGTTTTGAAGAAGCCCTTGATACGGGATATATCAATTCCAAGTTCGTCGACTCTTTTTTTGATTAAAGAGCCTATGTGAATATCTTTCATAGGTTAGTAGGTTTTGAGTAATCGTAAATATAGGAAATTGAAATCAGTTTTCCTATTAATTATCTCAAAAATAGAATGATTTTATGTACAAAAAGATCGTTTCGTTATATAGAATTTATTTTATAAATTTATGCGACTAAATTAAGTATAATGATTATTCAACCAAGAACAAGAGGTTTTATTTGCATTACGACTCATCCTGAGGGAACTGCAAAAAATGTTCACAATCAAATTGAGTACGTAAAATCAAAAAATATTTCAGCCGAAGGACCAAAAAAAGTATTGGTAATTGGAGCTTCGACAGGTTTTGGTCTGTCATCTCGTATTACAGCTGCTTTCGGATATAATGCTGCAACAATAGGTGTTTTCTTTGAAAAACCTGCTGCGCCAAGAAAACCGGGGACTGCGGGTTGGTACAACACAGCTGCTTTTGAAAAAGAAGCACACGAAGCTGGTTTGTATGCAAAAAGTATTAATGGAGATGCTTTTTCTGATGAGATTAAACAACAAACGATTGATTTAATCAAACAAGATTTAGGTCAAGTAGATTTAGTAGTTTACAGTTTAGCTTCGCCTCGTCGTACACACCCAAAAACAGGTGTTGCGTATTCATCAGTTCTTAAACCAATTGGTGAACCATTTACAAATAAAACAGTAGATTTTCATACAGCAGAAGTTACAGATATTACAATTGATCCGATTGAATCTCAAGAAGAAATTGATAATACAATTGCTGTAATGGGAGGTGAGGATTGGAAATTTTGGATGGAAGATTTGAAAGCTGCTGGTGTTTTAGCTGAAGGAGTAAAAACTGTTGCTTATTCATACATAGGGCCAGAATTGACGCATAGAATCTACAAAGATGGATCGATTGGTATGGCTAAAAACGATTTAGAAAAAACGGTTCCTGTTATCAACGAATTATTAGCAGATTTAAATGGTGTTTCTTACGTTTCTGTAAACAAAGCTTTGGTAACACAGTCTAGTTCTGCGATTCCAGTTGTGCCATTATATATTTCGTTATTGTACAAAGTAATGAAAGCAAAAGGAATTCATGAAGGTACAATCGAGCAAATGCAACGTTTGTTTGCAGAGCGCTTGTATACTGCAAATGGAGAAGTTCCTTTGGATGAAAATGGACGTATTCGTATTGATGATTTGGAAATGCGTGAAGATGTACAAAAAGAAGTGGATGATTTGTGGAAAATTGTAACTTCTGAGAATATTAAAGAAATTTCTGATATCAAAGGTTATCATGATGAGTTCTTACAATTGTTTGGATTTAGTTTTGATGAAATCGATTATGATGCTGATACAAACGAATTGATTTCAGTTCCAAGTATTGCAGAATAAGAAGATCATTTCAATAATAAATACAAAACCTCGAAAATTATTTTCGAGGTTTTTTTTGTGTCAATAAAATAACTCAAAAATAATTTTATTCGTATTTGTTTGATTTAGTTTTATTAAAAATATGATTTAATTTTTATGAATAATTTAAAGTTGCGTTTTAATATTAATTTCTAATTATATTATTCTTAAATTTTAAGTTTTCTTTTAGAGATATATCCAAAAAATATGAAATTTATTTTTCGAATCTTAAAATATATCCGAAACACTTTACATTTCATCAAGTTTTAAACATGTATTTTTATGTCAATTTGGAAAATTGGATGTCCTAACTAAACTTCCAGTGTGAGAAAAGGTATAAAACTTCTCTTAAAATGATGAAAGGACAAAAAAATCATTACGAGGCCTCATTTAAATTACGAGCTGTAGAACTGAGTTACGAAAGAAGTAACGTTTCCGAATTAGCTAGAGAACTTGGAATAAAAGCGTCATTATTATACAAGTGGCGCAAAGAATATGCTGAATTTGGTACAGGAAGTTTTCCAGGTAAAGGAAATCTTAAACTCACTGCAGAGCAGGAAAAAATTCACGATTTAGAGCGAAAACTGAAGGATGCTGAACTTGAACGAGACATCCTAAAAAAAGCAATCAGCATTTTTTATTCATTGGTTTCTATTTTAAAATTAAAGTATTCATGAATCTTCGATTTCCAAGAGCGGTCGTTGAAATATCAATTCATCAAAAATCATGAAATTATTTATCCGATTGAAAAAATGTGTAAAGTTTTAAAAATCAGTCAAAGCAGTTATTTTAGATGGAAAAAGTGTCCGTTTTCTGTTAGATTTCATAAAAAAGAAGAGCTGAAACAACGTATTTTAACGATTTATTTTGATTCAAAGCAACGTTACGGTAGTCCAAGAATTACAGCAGAATTAAATAATTTAGGATTTAAAATATCTCGAATTACAGTTTCAAAATACATGAGAGAACTTGGAATTAGAAGTAAATTGAGCAAGAAATTTAAAATCACAACAGATTCTAAACATAATTATTTGGTTGTAGAAAATATTCTTGATAGAGATTTCGAAAGCACTAAACCTGCCCAAAAATGGGTTTCTGACATCACTTACATCAGAACAATTGAAGGATTTTTGTATTTAACAATTGTTCTTGATTTGTACGATCGCAAGGTTATTGGTTGGAGTTTGTACGATGAAATGAGCACTGAAAAAACAAGTTTATCAGCCTGGAAAGTCGCTTTAGCAAACAGAAAGATAGAAAAAGGATTGATTTTTCATTCTGATCAAGGGGTGCAATATGCTACAAAGAAATTTACCAATATTTTAGCATCTTATGGAGTAATCAGAAGTATGTCTCGCAAAGGAAATTATTGGGATAATGCAGTAGCCGAGAGCTTTTTTAAATCTCTAAAAACAGAATTAATTTATGAAAATAAGCTGATTTTCAGAAAACAAATGGAAAGCGAAATATTTCAATACATTGAAATTTGGTACAACAGAAAAAGAAGAAACAGCTCATTGCATTACAAAACAATTGAATAATTTAATAACTTAATTAATGTTTACAAAAATGTAGCTTAACTAATACTCCTATTTTTGTTTGCATATCCAATCAAATACTTTTTAAATAATAAAAGTTAACCCGTTGTGCATTTTAAATGATTTGAATTTTAAGGTTGTTAATATTTC
>NZ_DEVJ01000082.1:0-31250 GCF_002362875.1 Empedobacter sp. UBA3239
CTAAAATTACTGCACAAACAGTGATTCAGTACATTAATTAATAAAATATACTTAAATCGAAATATTAATAATAAAAAACTCAAATTATTTAAAATGCACAACGGGTACTGAATATAATAATGTAAAGTTATTTCTTTAAAGATGTTGATAAATAAAAAAAATAGATTATTTTTTGGAAATCTTAAAAAAAAGTTAGAGTTTTGTCTAAAATGTTATAAAATATTAAAACTATGAGGAGAAGATTAACATCTTTGGGCTTATTAGCTTTCCTAGGATTAGGGACAATAGCTTTTGCTCAAGTTACGGGTGTAGTAAACGATGGTAACAATTTTCCAGAGTCAGACGTAGAGGTAACTGTAAAAGGTACAGATAAAGTTGCGTATACTGACGAGAACGGAAATTTTAACATTGATGCTAAAGTTGGTGACACTTTAATTATCAATGGAAAAGAATTTAAAGTAACTTCTACTAATTTAGGAGCTTTGAAGTATTCTGAAAATACTGATTTACAAGAAGTTGTAATTAAAAGTATCTTCGAAGCACCAGCAAAAGCAGGTCAAACTGTTGTTAATTCAGATCAAATCAAAGATTTTAATCCTTCTTTATCTGTAGATCAGATGTTAGGTGGTAAAGTTTCTGGTTTAGTATCGCAAGCACAAAGTGGGGCTCCAGGAAGTACAGCCAATGTAACTATTCGTGGTGCAATTGGTTTATCAGGAGGAGTGAAATCTCCATTATATGTGGTAGATGGGACATATATGTCAGAATCAGACATGAACTCTATCAATCCATCTGATATTGAAAGTATCAAAGTATTAAAAGAAGCTTCACAATTAGCTATTTATGGTGCAAGAGGAGCAAATGGTGTTGTAATTGTTAAAACAAAGACAGCTAAGAAAGGAGGGACAACTGTAAGTTATACGGGTAGAATCGGGGTAACTACAATGATGGATTTACCTAAAATTCAGGTAATGAACTCGTCTCAATTATTAAATTTCCAAAGAGATTTAAATAATTTGAACCCAAATTTAGGGTATGATTGGTCTGATGCAGAAATCGCAGAGTTATCTAAGATTAATACAAATTGGGCTGATGAAACTTATAAAACAGGGATCTTATCATCTAATTATGTTTCGATTGCAAGTAACGAAGGTAATTTAAGCCAAAACTTTAGTATTGGACACGATAAAGATCAAGGTGCTGTTATTTATTACAAAGGATTTGAAAGGATAACATCATCTTATAGTTTTATGAATAAAGCAAAAGATTGGTTAAGAATCGGAGCGAATGTGAATGGATCTTACCAAACAAGAGATATTCCTCGTGATAGATTTAATGCCCAATCTCCATTTAATGGAGTGTTAGAAAATCAGCCATATGCAAATGTATATGAATTTGATGCTGACGGAAACATTAAATATGACCAATGGGGTTATCCAGTCTATAATGCTGATAACGGAGGAGGTTATCCAGTATTAGATGAAATGGCTAAAGCTTATAATAAAAACAGACAATTTAAATTATTTGGTTCTGGATTTGTAGAGGTGGATGTTGTGAAAAATGTTACAGCTCGTACAACTTTTGGTGCGACTTATGTAAGACTACAACAAGAAATTTTTAACAGAAATAATACTTACTTAGCACAATTATTAGGAAGCCCTTCAAGTAAAACAGATAACTCTAGAGATAATTTAAATTTTAACTGGAGAAATGAGGTAAGTTATGTGAATTCATGGGATAAACATAATTTACGTTTAACTGCAGCATCTGAGTATCAAAAATATAATAATTATCAAATTGTATTAGCAGGACGTAATTTCCCTAATAACAATTTAATTACACAAAACTTAGCTCAAGAAATTTTAGGAGGAGGATCATCTTATACTCAAAGATCTCAAGTAGCTCGTTACGGTTATATTGGAGCAGCTTCTTACGATTATGATCGTAAATATATGTTAGATGCATATGTAAGAAGAGATGGTACTTCATTGGCAGGTAGAGAAAGCTTATACGGAACATTCTGGGGATTCTCTGTAGGATGGGATTTAGCAAGAGAAGAGTTCTTAAAAGGAAGTAAAGTTGTTAACAGTTTAGTGTTTAAAGGATCTTATGGAGAAGTAGGTGATGATTCTGCTTTAACAACATATTCTAACTTAAACTTAATTAATTTAGGATTCTACAATGGTCAGTTTTCAGCTACACCAAGAAGAAATGCTGCAAATCCTAATGTAAGTTGGGAGGTAAATAAAAAATTAAACTTAGGTGTTGATTTTGCTTTATTGAAAAACTCATTAACAGGTTCTGCTGCATACTTTAAAGATACTCGTAGTGACTTTATTTTCCCTAATAGATATTCTTATACTTCAGGAGCTTATACTTCATTCGTAAATGCAGGAGAGTTAACAACAAATGGATTTGAAATCGATTTAGCTTACGATGTAGTACGTTCTAAAAACTTTGATTTATCAGTTTATGGTAATTTAACAAATGTTAAATATAAAGTAGATAAATTAAATGGAACAGACGAATTATTTGTAACTGGAGGTGTTGAAAATATGGTTCATATCGAAGGGCAAGCGCCATACCAATTCTATATGGTACGTTGGGCTGGTGTAAACAGTGAAACAGGTGAGGCTCAATATTATGATATTGATGGAAATATAACAACAACATACAGTGGTGGAGATGCTGTAGCAACAGGAAAAACACCATTACCTAAAGTATTCGGAGGTTTCGGATTAAACACAAAAGTTTACGGATTTGATTTAAATGCTGATTTCACTTATTCAGCGGGTGCTTATGCTTTTAATAATGTTTACCAATGGATTACAGATCCTAACGGATTAACAAATAAAGATGTTTCTGCTAACGATTACTGGAGAAATCCTGGAGATAACTCAAGATTCGCTAAGCCAGATGAAACAGGTCACCAATACTCTACTCAATTCTTAGAGAAAAATGATTATATCTTATTTAGAAGTTTATCAATTGGTTACAATGTTAGTCAAAAATTATTAGATTCTACACCAATAAAATCATTAAGAATTTACGGTCAAGCACAGAATTTAGCAATTTTTACTAAATTCCACGGTAACCCAATCCAAGGTACAGGTTCATCAGAATCTAGTACAGTAAACAGTACAGGATACGTTTCAAATTCATTTACAGGATTTGGATATCCAATGACTAGAACATATTCATTAGGAGTAAATGTATCATTTTAAATTTTAGATCAATGAAAAAGAATATATTTTTATCGTTATTATCGTTATCATTAGCATTAGGATTTACATCTTGTAGTGAAGATGATTTATTATTAGATTCACCTAATAACCTAACGGATACAAACTTCTATACGACAGAGGAAGATTTTGATATTGCATTAAAAGGTGTGTATGATGGATTCAAAAGCTCTGGTTTCTATGGAGGTTCATCTAATGCAAGAGACATGATTATTGTGGGTGATTTATTATCTGATAACTTAGTATTTAATCCAACAGGAAGAAAAACAAATTACGCATCTTCTTACTTTAACTATAACAGTAATACGACACCTACAGATGTTTACCAAAACGGATATGTAATTATTTCGAATGCAAATAAAATCTTATCTAAAATTGGAAATTTACCTGACGGTCCAGCGAAAGAAAGAATCATAGCAGAGGCTAAAGCTTTAAGAGCGATTGCACACTTTGAGATTGCTAAATCTTACGCACAAATTCCTACTCAGTCGGCAAATGCTGTAAATACTTTAGGAATTCCTTACATTGACACTTTTGATTATACAGCTCAACCTTCAAGAGAAGCAAAAATTGGAGATGTATATACAAAACTTTTAGCAGATTTAGAAGAAGCTTTACCGAAAATTGCATCAGCGACATATCCAGGTGCAGGTGTTGTAAGTTCTAATGCATTCTACCGCTTAAATCAAACATCTTTAAGAGGTATTATGTCTAAAATTTACTTATACGCAGGGAACTATGCGAAAGTAATTGAACATGCTACTCCAGTTGTAAATGCTGTAGCGCCTACAAATAAATCATCTTTAGCTGCTTTCTGGAAAACAGAAACGAACCAAGGAGCTTTAATTGTTTTCCCATTCTTTAAAACAAATGACTTACAATTAGGTACAAACTATAGTCAAGGTACTACTCAAGCTAACTTTAGATTCGAGTATAATGTTGATAAAGAGTTATACGACTTATTTAATCCTGCAACAGAACCTGAGCGTTTAAATGCAAGTATTTTAACGACAAAAGCTACAGCTTATGATGGAGATAATCTTCAAAATGTAGTTGCAAAATACATGTTCAACAGAAATGGTTACAATGGAGGAGTTAATGACGGACGTTACTTACGTGTTGAAGATGTAATTTTAACATTAGCAGAAGCTCAATATTTAAATGGAGATCAAGCTGGTGCTTTAGCAACTTTAAATAAATTAAGAGATGCACGTTACACTTCATATACTGGTGGTGAAACAGGAGATGCATTATTCGAAGCTATTATTACTGAAAGACGTAAAGAATTAGCATTCGAAGGTGATCGTTTCTACACAATCAAACGTTTAATGGGTGTACCAGGAATTCCTGCGAAATATGCGCAAGGGTTACAACGTGCAGGTAATGGACATAGAGCAGATGGTACAGGAACTGCGTCTCCTACGCAATCTTTAGATCCATCATCTCACTTATGGCAATTCCCAATTCCACAAGCAATTATTAATATTGATACAAACGTGGGACAAACTCCAGGTTATTAATCAATAATATATAGATTTTAATCCCCTCAAATGAGGGGATTTTTTTTATAATATATTGAATATAATTCTGTAATTTAGAATATCAACACATATCACTATTATGAATTCTAAAAAATATATTATTCTACCAGCTCTTTTGTTTAACTTTTATGTTGCAATAGCACAAGACACTCAAATTATTCATAATCCAATGACTCTAAGTTTTGGATCTTCATTTTACATGCGATCTTCTCCAGAAGAAATAAATATAAAAGGAGATCCCTATTTAGGAAATAATCTTTCTATTTTTTCATTAAAAGGGGTTGATACGGGAGATATTAATTTATTGAGATATAATTATTATACCGATGAATTAGAGTTTATGAAAGACGGAAATGTTTATAATCTTAATCATTATACCAATGCAATCTATGAATTTCCTCAATTGAACAAGAAATTCATTTATATAGCGCAATACGATTTCGATAATAAAGTAAAATCCGGCTATTTGGAATTATTAGAGAATGGGAAAAAAGTTGCTTTATTGAAAAAAATACCAGTTAACCTTAATGATAAACTTGTGAAATCTGATGCATATGATACGGGCACAAAAGTGAAAGAATATAAAGCTTCTAAGCCTGTATACTTTTTCAAACAAGGAAATGATATTCGTACTATTCCAAAGAAAAAAGAGGATTTTGTGAACATGTTTGCGGAGCAAAATATTAAAGATTTTATAAAATCTGAAAAAATTTCAACTACTTCTGAAGCTGATCTTCTAAAGTTAATGAACTATATCAATAAATAAGAAAAAGAGGATAATTTAATATTTATACTCTTTTTTAATAGTCTTTTATAAACTCCCAAGCTCTGATTTCTGCCCAAGAATGTGGATTATTCTTTAATGGAAATGCGCAATGCCCACCGTATTTTGGCATTTCGAAAGTGCAAAATGTATGATTTTTAAAACGTTCGATAGGATAACAATCTTTCCCTAAAAAAGGATCATTTGCAGCGTTGACAATCAAACATGGTGTTTTGATATGATCTAAAACAGTTGCAGGCGAAGCTTTGTGATAGTAATCTTCTTTGCTGCTATAACCATGCATTGGTGCAGTAAAATAATCATCAATTTCATCAAATGTTTTGATCTTATCAATCATTTTTTCATTCAGAACTCCTGGAAATTGTTTTGCTTTTATTTTAAATTTTGGAACTAAAGTGCGTTTGAAATTTTTAAAATAAATTGTATTCGGAAATATTTTCAATGTGTCAGCACATGATTTTAGAGAAATTGGTGCAGAAAAAACAACAGCAGATTTTATCTTGTTCGAAACTTCATAACCTCCAAGATAATTCAAAACCAAAGCACCACCCATCGAATAGCCAATCAAATAAACTTCTTGATAATTTTCTTTCAACGCTTTTTCTACAACTCTGTGTACATCATCAATTGATCCATGATGATACAAACGACAAGTGTCATTCATTTCACCTCCACAAGAGCGATGATTCCAAGCCAGAATATTAAATCCTTTATCATAAAAATAATCTGAACACGAATTAAGATACGTTCGTTTCGAATCGCCTTCTAATCCGTGAAAAAGTATAACTAATTTGTCTTTATTTTCTTGAAATCGCCAATCCAAATTCAGAAAATCACCATCATCAGTTTCCATTTTTTCTCTTGTGTAATTTGGAACAGGATATTTCTTGAATTTCGCTGGAATAATGGTAGAAAGATGCGCATTTCTATTGATGAAATTAGGTTTCGGATAACTCGAATGTTCGATGTAAGGCATTTAAAATATTTTTACGTCAACTAAAAAATCCTTTTTAATTTCTTCATTTATATTAGCTAGAATCTTTGATTTTCCCATCAATAATTCTTGTCTCATTGCAGGAGAATTAATTTTTACATACAAAACTCTTTGTCGTACTTCAACTCGGTCCGTATATTTCTCGAAAAACTTTCCCATCACCGTTTGCCAGGCCTCTTCTGCTTTCACTTCCCAAATCAATTCTTCTTTTCCATTTTGTTTAATGAAATGCTCTAAAGCTTGACCAAGCGTTTGTTGATTACTTCGTTTTTCATACTTTTTCATAGTCGGAAAACTTTACTTTCAGAATTAATTTGTTTAATGATTTGCTCTGTTCTGTCGGGATGTGTATCGGTAATAAAGATTTGTCCAAAACGTTCTTCGTTCACTAATTTAATCAATTGTGTTACACGGTGTTCATCCAATTTGTCAAAAATATCGTCCAATAATAATAATGGAGTGATGTTTAATGAAGATTTGATCACTTCTAATTGGGCTAATTTCAAGGCGATTAAATATGATTTTTGTTGACCTTGCGAACCAAATTTTTTGACAGGATAATTGGTAATCGTAAACAATAAATCATCTTTATGTATTCCGGCTGTCGAATATTGCGCCGAACGATCTTTGTACAAAGCCTCTTTCAGAACCGTTTCAAAAGGTGCATCATTTAATTGCGAAACATATTCGATGTTCACTTTTTCTCGACCTTCTGAAATTTCATTGTAATATTTTAGGAATGCTTCCAAAAAAGTTTGAATAAATTCTTTTCGAACTTCATGTATTTTCTTTCCTAAATGAATCAATTCTTCATCATAAATTTCCAAAGAAGTTGAATCAAATGTATTATTTGCAGCAAAGTATTTTAGCAAGGCATTTCGTTGAACTAAAACCTTGTTGTATCGCATCAAATCAGCTAAATATTGCTTATTCGATTGCGAAATAATATTATCCAAAAATTTGCGTCGAACTTCACTTCCTTCTTTGATTAAATCACTGTCATAAGGTGAAATCATCACTAAAGGATATTGACCAATATGATCAGAAATACGATCATACGATTTAGAATTTCGTTTTAATTGTTTGGGCTGACCAGAACGAACCAAGCAAAAAATCACATCATCAGATTCGTTTCGATCAAAAGTACCTTCTAATGTAAAAAAATCACAATCAAACTGAATATTCATCGCATCCGAATGATTCAGATACGATTTACTTAAAGCCAAATAGTGAATAGCATCCAAAATATTGGTTTTGCCTTTTCCATTTTGTCCTACAAAAGCATTAATTTTTGGTGAAAATTCGAAATTATTTTCATCAAAATTCTTGAATTGTCGCGCTTTAAGTTCTTTCAAATACATAAAAGCAAAATTACGATATTAATTAAGATTTACGATTGACGAAGTTTGATTTATGATTTTTTATAATGATTTTCAATCCTAAAACAATGATTTTGAAACAAAATGTCGAGTTAAAAATCAAAATGATGTATTTTTGCATCTTTATAAGTAAGATTTAGAAAAATGGCAATTCAAAAACCATCGATTCCCAAAGGGACAAGAGATTTCTCACCTTTAGAAGTGAATCGTCGTCAATATATTATCAACACGATTAAAAAACAATTCGTTTTGTTCGGATTTTCTCCAATCCAAACTCCATCATTCGAAAATTTATCAACTTTAACAGGTAAATACGGAGAAGAAGGAGATCGATTAATTTTCAAGATTTTGAATTCTGGAGATTATTTAGCAAAAGTTGATGAGCAATTGTTGACAGATAAAAATAGTCAAAAAGTAATTTCGCAAATTTCAGAAAAAGCGTTGCGTTACGACTTAACTGTACCTTTTGCGCGTTACGTTGTGCAACATCAGAATGAAATTACTTTCCCATTTAAGCGTTACCAAATTCAACCAGTTTGGCGTGCCGATCGTCCTCAAAAAGGTCGTTTTCGTGAGTTTTTTCAATGTGATGCGGATGTTGTAGGTTCGGATTCGTTGTTACAAGAAGTTGATTTTGTACAATTATATGATTCAGTTTTTACAGAATTAAAAACGCCAGTTGAAATTCATATCAACAATCGTAAAATTTTATCAGGTTTAGCAGAAGTAGCAGATATTTCGGCTCAATTGATTGATTTTACAGTGGCTTTAGATAAGTTGGATAAAATTGGTGAAGAAGCGGTAAAAGAAGAAATGCGTGGAAAAGGAATTTCTGATTCTGCCATCGAAATTTTATCACCTTTATTCTCAATGAACGGTGATTATAAAACTCAATTTGCACAATTAAATGAAATTTTAAAATCTTCGGAAACTGGATTAAAAGGAATTGAAGAATTAGAATTTGTTTTTGAAAATACAACAAATATTGGTTTACAATCGGCTGAATTAGTTTTGAACTTGACATTAGCACGTGGTTTAGATTATTATACTGGAGCTATTTTCGAAGTGAAAGCGAAAATCGGAGAATTCTCTTCATCTATTGGTGGAGGAGGTCGCTACGATGATTTGACAGGAATTTTTGGATTGAAAGATATTTCTGGAGTAGGAATTTCTTTTGGATTAGATCGTACATATTTAGTTTTAGAAGAAAATAATTTATTCCCAGCTTTAGAAGATTCAACAAATATCCAAGCATTGTTCATTAATTTCGGAACGAAAGAAGCTGCTGAGGCAATGAAATTGGTAAAACAATTACGTCAAAGTGGAATTAATACAGAGGTTTATCCTGATGATGCAAAAATGAAAAAGCAAATGGGATATGCTGATAAAAAAAGAATTAAGAAAGTAATTCTTTTGGGTGAAAAAGAAATTGCTGAGCAAAAAGCGACAGTAAAAGATATGATTTCGGGAGAACAAACCGAAGTTGCTTTTGCTGATTTGGCTAACGCATTGTCTTAATATGTCTTAATTCAAATCTATTCAATATATTTGCAAACTATTTAATCAAGAATATAAAATGAGTTTATTAACAGTTGGTACAGTTGCCTTTGATAAATTAGAATCTCCTTTCGGGAAAACAGATAAAATCTTAGGTGGTGCCGCTACATATATCGGTATGGCGTCTTCTTTATTGGGCGTGGATACTGCAATCGTTTCAGTTGTTGGTGGAGATTTTCCACAAGAATACATCGATTTATTAATTTCAAAAGGAATTAATTTAGATGGAATGGAAATCGTAAAAGAAGGAAAAACATTCTTTTGGGAAGGTAAATACCATAATGATTTGAACACACGTGATACGTTAGCAACAGAATTGAATGTTTTAGAAACGTTTAATCCAATTGTTCCTCAAGATCGCAAATCTCCAGACGTTTTGATGTTAGGAAACTTACATCCATTGGTACAAAAAGGAGTGTTGACACAATTAGATAATCGTCCAGGTTTGGTTGTTTTAGATACAATGAACTTTTGGATGGATTGTGCTTGGAATGAGTTGATGGATGTGATCAAAGATGTTGATGTAATTTCTATTAATGACGAAGAAGCGCGTCAAATGTCAGGTGAATATAGTTTAGTGAAAGCTGCTAAAAAAATCATGACATTCGGACCAAAAACAGTTATCATCAAAAAAGGTGAACATGGAGCTTTATTATTCCAAGAAGAACAAGTTTTCTTTGCACCAGCTTTACCATTAGAAGATGTTTTCGATCCAACAGGAGCAGGAGATACATTTGCAGGAGGTTTCTCCGGATACTTAGCAAAAACAAACGATTTTTCTTTCGATAACATGAAACGTGCAATTGTTTACGGATCTGCATTAGCATCTGTAACATGTGAAAAATTCGGTACTGAATCATTAGGAGATTTAACACGTGATGGTTTAGCTGAACGTTTGAAAGAATTCAAAAAATTAATGGATTTCTCAATTAATTTATAAGAGAATTATTCATCAAAATATTTAAAGCCTTGCATTTGCAAGGCTTTTTTGTTTTATATTAGATTGTAAATTATTTATATGCAGATTATTCTTGAAATAATTTTTATTGCGATTAGTGAACTTATAATAGAAATTTTTGGAATACGAGTTCGATATATTATTTTAAAACTATTTAATCCAAAGTTAAATTTTGAGGAATTTTCTCAAAATGAATCAGGTTGGCATAAATTTTATAATGCAGTAGTAGGTTTGTTAATTCTAATTGGATTAATATTTGGTGTTGCTTTCTTATATTTTAATTAAAATGAAAAACAAAATTATACATCTTCTCATATTGGCATTTTCCTCTTTACTTTCTGGAATAATGATTTCGAAAATGTCATTCATCGGTAAAATAGGAATCACAATTATTTACAACGAATATACGATCCTGAAATCGTGGTGGAAAACAGCCTTGTTATTATTCGCTATACAAGCTGTTATTTTTATCGTATTATCCATTTGGAATGAGAAAACAACGAAACGTTTTAAACGTTTGTTATTGCCTCTCATTTTCCTTTTTATGGGAATTATTGGATTAATTTATTGCTATTACGATTTTACTGAAACCTCACATCGTTTATTGAAAAAGACTTTCCATTTCGGATTTTATATTTTTTGGTTTACGTGGTTTGGGAATTGTATATTTTTTATGACAAAAAAATCTCAAAAAGTAGAAGAAATTCCGCAAGAAACAGAAGTGTATTAAAATAAAAAGCTCATCAAATTTTGATGAGCTTTTGCTTTTGTGACCGAGACAGGATTCAAACCTGTAACCTCTTGAGCCGTAATCAAGTGCGCTATTCAGTTGCGCCACTCGGCCATTCTTGATAAGAAACTATTGTTCTTATTTTGGACTGCAAATATAAAGACTATTTTTGAATCTGCAAATATTTTTTAAATAAAATTATCCTCGATCTCTATCGCTTATGAGCATCATCATAAAACTCAAAACAAAAAGTGTATCATTTTCGGATGATTGATATTGATTTAATTTAAATTTTCGTCCAAAGAATGAAGGTTCTTTTGATACTTCCATCATTTCTCTTCCTTGTAAATCAGTTAAAACATATTTTGGATTGAAAATATAACCTGAGAAAAATCCTACAACGGGAATTTCTCCAACCATTCCGTCCATCATACGCGTAAAACCACTACGTTCGTTGATTGTAAATAAATGATTATCATTTGCGTCGTAAATATGAAAAGTCGCTTTCCAAAAGGATTTGAAAGTTTTTCGTTTTGCTTTACCAAAAACATTTCCGTTCGCATCTGTAATGGTAAAAGTTTGTTGAAAATCGATGATTTTATTCGAACGAAGTTGAAAAAGTTCTTCTTTTTTCGATGAATCACGGTAGATTTTAATCACATCTCGCCACGAAAGAATTTTTTCGCGTACATAAAACACAGGTTGATTATTAGCATCTGTTACAGAAAAATCATTGGAAAAAGTTGCAATATGAAACTTTATATCAAGCGGAAATTTTAGGTTGTTTAAATTCATAAGTATTGAGTAATTTTTATCAAAAATAGATTTTTTTCTGACATAAAAAAAGGTTCAGAATTTCTGAACCTTAAGTTTATAAATAATTTCTTACTTCATCTAAATGTGTAATTGTAGGAACATCATCCATCGAAAAATTATCATCTAATCGATCAAAGAAAATAGCCGACATTCCGAAAGCTTTTGCGCCAACAGCATCTGCAATCCAATCGTCACCAATGTAAATTGATTCATCTTTTTTAGCACCAGATTTTTCCATTGCCAAAGAAAAAATACGAGGATCAGGTTTCAAGATTTTGATTTCGTCTGCATAAGTTACCGTATCAAAATAACCATTTAATTCTGATGTTTCAATTTTACGTTTCGAAACTTCGATAAATCCATTTGTGATAATGTGTAATTGATATTTTGGTTTCAAATAATCCAACAATTCCATTGCTCCATCCACCACTTCATTGTAATTGGTAATCGTTTCCATGTATTCATCTTCAAAAATCTTTGCTAGAGCATCATTATCAATCCCAAGATTATCAAAAGCTTCTTTGAAACGACGAGCACGTAATTCTTCTTTTGTAATTTTTTTGTCACGAATCAAAGCCCAAAGACCTTCGTTGCTATCGTGATAAAATGGATGAAATTCCTCGAATGTAAAACCATATCTATTTTCTACATCATACTTTTTGTAAAGCTCATCTAGCGCGAATTTTGCATTTTTTCTGAAATCCCAAAGTGTGTTATCAAGATCGAAAAAAACGTGTTTTATTGTGTTCATAAATGCAAAGCTAAGGATTTTATGTAGATTTGCTGATGAAGAAAATATCAATTGAAAGCGAAGTTAGAAAAATTTAAAACGAAGAATGCCAAAGGTGTTTTGTCTTTGTTGGCAGGTAACACAATTGCGCAAGTGATTATGTTTATTGGCGGAATTATTTTGGCTCGAATTTATGGTCCAGAAGCGTCGGGAACTTACAATGCTTTTTTAAGTTTTGTAGCCATTCTTTCTATTTTGACAACGTTTCGTTTAGAGAATATTTTCGTGATTTCGAAATCATCAAAAGCGATTCGAAATTTGTTTACAACCCTATTATTAGTGAGTAGTATTGTAACGATTTTATTCTTTTTGGGTTATGCTATTTTAGAAAAAATTTTCACATTCAAAACCTCCTTATTTATTGTTTTCTTAAGTTGTGTTGCAGGATTATTTACAGCTTGGAATAATGTTCAAAATACATTGTTTACGAAGTATAAATTATTCAAAAGTATTTCAACTGGATTTGTGATTAATGCACTGTTTTCGGTCTTTTTCCAGTTCATTTTTTATTGGATAGGCTACAAAGAAACAGGATTGATTTATGGAACAATTTTCGGAACTATTTTGTCTTGTGCATACTATTTTTCAATTACAAAAGGACGATTTTCTTCGATTGATTTTGGGTTGGCTAAACGAACAATTTCTAAGAACAAAGAAATCCTAAAATATACATTACCCTCAGAATCGTTGAATGCAATTGCGAACAATTTGTTACCAATTATGATTGCGATTTATTTTATGAAAGAAGATGTTGCTTTTGTGGGAAATTCAGCTAAAATTTTGGTTGTTCCTTTGACATTACTTTCCAATTCGATGTCGAAAGTTTTCTTTCAGAAATCTGCTGCAATGATTGATCATCGTTCGCATCAATTATATGATTTATCGAAAAAAGTGGTACTGTACAACGTTGGAGCAATTGCTGTTTTTCTTTTGTTGATGAATTGTATCGGAATTTTTATTCTCGAGTGGATGCTTGGACCAGAATGGCGAGGCCTGCATATTATGACGTGGATACTTTCATTTTGGATTTTGTGTCGTTCTGCAATGAATCCTATTCAGCAAATAGTCGTGGTTATCAAGAAAAATCATTACGCCTTATACTTTAATATTTATTTGGTTTTCGTCACATTGATTACTTGTGTGATTGGCGGACTAAATAAAAACATACTTTTGACGTTATCCCTATATTCTTTCTTTGCGGGAATGGGCTATTTGGTTCAACTTTACTTTGTAATGAAAGAACTTAAGAGATATAAAAAGTAAGGTGAATAATTTGCGAAAAGATATATTAGCTTTGGCTTCTTGGTACCCAAGTCGTGTACTTTTAGATAATGGAGATTTTATACAACGCCATTTAAGAGCAATATCTACTTTAAATAATGTAACACTTGTACATGCAATTAAGGACCAAAATTTGAAATCTGATTTTGAGATTACAGATAATATCAATGAAAATGTAAGAGAGATAATTATTTATTTTAAACCATCTTTTTTCGGTCCGTTTAATTTGATTAAACAAATTAGAGCATTTCTAAAGGGTATTGCTTTGGTTAATCATTTTGATGTAATTCATTTGAATGTTATTTATCCAGCGGGTTTATTATCAACCTACTTAAAAATAAAATATAAAAAACCTGTTATTTTAACAGAACATTGGACGAATTTGCATCCGAATAAATTTATTCAACTTCCGTTTTATAAGCGCTTGGCGATTAAGAAAATTCTTAATTTTGTTGATATAGTTTTACCTGTTTCCACTCATTTAGGAGAATCTATAAAAAAGATTAATCATAAAGTTTCTTATCAAGTAATTCCAAATGTTGTTGATTTAGAAAGATTTGATTACAAATTAGATTTAAATTCTAACGAAATTCGTTTTTTGCATTTATCACATTTAGGTGATCAACACAAAAATATCTCAGGCATGTTGAATGTGGCAAAAAGATTAGCAGAAAACAATTATTCGTTTAAATTTTATATAGGAGGAAATGGTGGTTTAACTCCAATTATACATTTTATAAAAGAACATAAGTTAGAAAATTATATCACAACTTTTGGACGATTAGAACATCATGAAGTTAATCAGAAGATGAATGATGCAGATTGTTTTGTGTTATTTAGTCGATTCGAAAACCAACCTTGTGTACAAGCAGAAGCTTTTGCGACAGGATTACCATTAATTGCGACGAAAGTTGGTGGTATTGAAGAGTTTTTTCCGAATAATTTTGGAATTTTAATCGAATCTGAAAATGAAGATCAATTGTTTGAAGCGATGATTGAGGTTATAAAAGGGAAGAAATTTGCAGAAGCTGAAAAGATGAATGACTATGCAAGAAAGCTATTTGCTAAAGAAGAAATTGCCGAACATTATAATGAAATTTACACACAAGTTGTGAAATGAAAGATTTAATCAAATTCTTACAATCATTTTTACAGAACAACGGCTTCTATATTTTTTTATCTTTTTTGATAGGGAAATTTGTGCTATTAATCAATACCATTTTTATTGTTAAAATGATTCCGCAAGATGAATTTGGTCGAATAACACTTATAGCCTCAATAGTTGCTTTTATGTCACCATGGAATGGTTTTGGTTCGTTGCAGGTTTTGATGAAATTTGGTTCTTCCGAAGAAGATGAACTTATTCGTCGAGATTTGAGCAGAAAACTACTTCGTAATGGTATTGTATATCAATTCTTTTTATCGATTCTTTTTATACTTATTGCAAATTTATATGCGCTAAAATTTGAACATTTGGAGTGGATTATTCTTTTGTTTGCAATTCGACTTTTTGGTCTTTTTTTTCACGCGCATTTAACCATCGATTATCGAATTAATGGAAATAATAAAAAGTTTGCTTCTCTAAATATTTTTATCAATTGTTTTGGGTTGTTACTCACTTTTATTTTGACTTTTTATTTTGGTCTGATAGGTTATATGATTTCGTTGGCAATTGCTCCTTTTTTGAGTTTACTTTTTTATTCAAAAAGTATGATACAGAAAGCAGTTAATCAACTGGAATCGATGAATTGGAAAGAAATGTGGCGATATGGAAGAATGGAATCATTGGCTTATTTTGCATCCGAATTATTATTTTCTATTGATATTGCGATGATCGCGTTATTTATGCTTGATAAAGACATTGCTTTATATAAGGTTGCGATTATCCTTCCGATGAATTTATTATTTCTTCCGACCATTTTATTTCAAACGGATTTTCCTCGAATTATCCAGAATTGTCAGGATAAAAACTTTTTGAAGTTTTATATTAAAAATTATTATAAACTTTTTATCCCGATAGGATTAATAATGCTTATAGGAAGTTATTTTCTCAAAGATTGGTTGATCAAATTATTTTTTAACGAATCTTATTTAGAGGGAGATAAAGTGTTTTTTATTACAACAGTCGCAGTTGTTTTGGCGATTTTATTTCGCGTACTTTATCTTAATTTATTTAGCGCAATTGGCAAATACAATTGGAATATTAGAGTATCCATACTTTCAATTTTTAGCCTAATTACTTTTGATTTATTACTAATTCCTCCTTATGGAATAGAAGGCGCTGCATTAGGATTTTTGTTGATGTTTTTAGTGTCGGGATTTTATGCAAAATTCTTGTTTAGAAAATATTTAGAAGAATTGAATTAACTCTAATTTTGGATAATAGAATTCTCTTTTTTGTTGATGTAATTTTTAAAATCATTTCCATTTGGATAGATAATCTTTCCTTTATTTTCGAAAATAATTTTCGAATTATTTCCAAAGTTAATGGTCGCTTGTGGAGAAATAATTATAGGTTCTGTAATCGTTAAGGTAATATTGTTTTCAAGTTTTAAATTAGAATAGAAACGTTGCGTTTTATTCCAATCGGTGTTTTCATTCATGATAAACGTATTTCCTAAAAAAGAATCTTCTGTTACAAATTGTATCATATTGGTTTCTCTCAAGTTTTTATGAACTTTTAAAATTTCAGTTGGTTGAAGGTAATTTCTTGGATCTAGACCAACTTGAGACATAATTGTATATTTACAAGCATTTGCATTATGGTATTGGTTGTGATGTCCTAAACCAAGACTATGTCCAATTTCGTGAGCTAAACCGCGGGCATCGTTTACATCCCAAGACATGGTCTCTTGAACGGTTTTATTAAATCGAATAGGATCTTGGTATCTGTGCGATAAATATTTCAGGTAGCGATTGGGTATATGAATACTTGTGCTTTGCGATAAATTATTACTTGGAGATTCAGCGGCAGCAATTTCGTTTAAATTAAAATCTTTACTTTTTACTTTATACAGTCTATCATAATGATCTGCATCCATAGTTAGGTAAACATTTAAACCTTTTGGAATAGTTTTATCTTGCGCAATTTTGTCATCTAAGTAAGTCAAATACCAACCTCTATATGGTGTAATACCACTGTATTTCTTTTTCTCTAAATCAGCACCGCTATTTCTATAGTTCCAAGCATAATTATCTTTAATTTCAATATAATTATATTTAAAACGAACTTTCGTATCAGGATAAAAGTCATTTCCGGTATAGCATCCTGTTAAATCTTCTGGCTGTTTAAGGTTCATCCAAACATCATTGCTATAATTCATGAAATTTTCTAAGGCTTTCTTTTCTTCAGGATTTTTTAAATCATAATTCCCCGTTCCGTCTTCACGTTTTAATACAATAACATTTATTTGTAAAGTAATAGGTTGTAAATCGTTGGTTATTGTAAAATTTTTTATTGATGATTCATCTGTAATATGAACAACTTTTGCATTTGTGACTATTTGAGAATCTGGATAAATTAAACCACCTTGTTGAGCAGTACAAGAAAATATAGAAATAACAATAAATAAACTAAATAATGTTTTCATAAATAAAAAATTGTATGTTAAGTTACAACTTTTTAATTTCTTCAATTGTCATCGTTTTAGATTTTAAATCAATTAATTGTTGGGCAGACTTTTTCATCCATTCAATATCTTCATTCGTTTCCTCGTTGTTTAAAATAACTTCTATTATTCCTTTATTGTTGTTCATCCATGGAAGTAAATAATAATTCAAGCCATCTTTGTAAGATTTTTGATGATGAAACTCTTGACCTTTATTAGTTTTTAAAACAAGTTGTTTTGCTGTATAATAATAGAATGGTGTTGAAAATATAAGCACTGAAACAATAGTTGTATGCTTCGGGAATCTTGTAATAAAATAATTTAATCCAATGCTCGAAATAATCAAAAAACTAAGATTGAAATTTAAGAAGAAAACATAGTTGTCACTTACAGCATAAATAGTAGAAAATCCAAAAACAGGTAGCCCAAAAATAATTAAAAAAAGTAATATTTTATTTTTGAAATAATCTCTAATAGGTATAAATAATAAGAAAATATTCATCCACCAAAAGTTGTAAATTAGATAACCAAAAGCTTTAACGAAGTCTTTTATGTAACTTAAAAAATCTTTTTTCAAAGAATCAGAAACCCATGATTTATCTGAGGAAGATAAAACGTTTTTAATTGATTCGTTATGAACGATTGGATAAATGTATAAAGATGCTAAGAATATAATAGGAATAAAAAGGTAATAACCAAATGTCTTATTTTTTGTATTGTCATAGGCTAAATAACATAAGTAAAAGTATGAAGGAAGTAATAAAATTCCTTGTATATGCGCAAAAAAGCTAATTCCTAAAATTATACCAGCAAATAGAATATTTATAGGTTGTTTTTGTTGAATAAATTTTAAAGAGAATAAACAATATAAAGTTATCCAAATTAAGCAAAATGTATATACTTCGATATTTTCTGTATTTTTCCAAAACGTAAAACTAAAACCGAATGCAATCGTTCCTAATAAAGCAATCCATTTTTTTTTAGTAATAATTTGAAGGATTATGAATAAAATATTTAGAACCACAATTGCTGAAATAATATTTACCCAACGTCCAATTTCTATTGTACTAAAATCAGGAAATAGTTTGTAAATAAGAATTGTAAAGTTTTGATATAAAAAATGTGTAATGGAATACGTCTCAAGATTGAATTGATTGGCTTCAATGTCCAAAATTTTTCCTGCAGAATCTCCGAAAGTAATTTTACTAAAACTTCCTAAACGGTAAATAATCAAGAAGAATAAAGTTACAAATAAATGGTAAAAAATTTTTATCATAGAAAGTTTTTATAACAAGTGAAATAATGTGTTGCCGCTCTAAAACTTTCATTAAATTCTTGAACACCTTTCAAACTTGAACCTTCGAAATCTAAGGTTATACTTTTGTTTAAATTCGTTTTAATGATATGATGAACAATAAATGAATTTAAATTGACTGGACTATTTTCAACTTTTGCATTACACAGTTGAATCAATCTTTTATCAGATATGATGTAAAAAGAGCTAGCTAAAACTTGTTGATTTTCTTCTATAGAAATTGTAATTGATTTATCCTCTTCTTGTAGTTTATTAACAAGTTTTACTAATTTTTTGAGTTGTAATTCTTTCTTTATATGCGAATAGTTTTTATCAAGTAAGTCGATAAAATCTATGTTTTTGGAATGTTGACAAATCTTATAATTTTCAGGTAAACCAGTTTTTATTTCTTGTTTTCTATTTTTACGAATAGTTTTGAAATAAATGTTATAATCAAAATTTAAATTCAAAACCTGATTCACTCTTTTTTCTCCCTTCGGCTCAAACATTTCTGTATTTTCTTCATTAAAAGAATAAGCTCTCACTAAATTTCGATGTAATTTTTTCTCAAAAAGTTGAAAGGTTTCTTTCGACAAATTTTCTTGATGAAAAACACCCAATTGTTGACAATAAATAGGTTGAGAAATAAATTTAAACACAAATTTTTTCACAAAAGGCAAAGGCATTATTGCTTCATAATCATTCAAAACATAACAATCCCAATTGTTTTCAACCAAAACATCTAAATAAAAAACTTCCGCATAAATACGATAGTTCACCGATTTATTTAAACATTCGGTGTATTTATTAACATCTAATTTTTTTCGTGAAACTCGCTTTATCATTTAAAAATACTTTCGTAGACGTTTCGCCATTCTATCCATTGTTCTGTTAGATTAGATTGGTGGAATAATGTTATAAACGTTCCGTTGACATTTTTAATTGTTTGCTTCAATGTTTTTAATTCATCAATAGCTTGTTGTGGTGTTAATAGTAAATAGTTTTTTAACGTAACATCCATAGCAACAAAAGGATATATTGTTAACAATGTTTGTTGATTTGTTGATAAGTCAAACCATTTGAATGGAGTAGATGTTCCAGCTCTAAATCCTAATTGATGTGGGAATCCCATGGTAAAATCTTCCGAAATTTCGTTTATTAACAATTGTTGATAAGTGTGGGGAAAGCTCAATTTAATGAAATGTTGACGTGATTTTTTTATCGGTTGATTGATGATTTTTTCTAATCGATTAATTTCAGTTGTTAATTTATTTTTCTCAAAATTAGATTGATAAGAAGGATGAATTCCAATTTTTGCCCAAGTTGAAATGTTATTTATTAAATCTTTTTGAGCATTATTTTTCCAATGATGATTTTTATCGAAAGTAGAATAATCACCCAATAGCCAAAAGAAAATTGTTTCGATTTGATGTTTTTCAGCTAAATCTTTCAAATAATCAAATGTATCATAAGGATCTTTTTCTTTCTGATTCAAAACCTTGATTTGCTGTTTTGCTTCTGAGAAATTTCCTTTAATAATTTTCTTAAAAAGTGAACCAAATTTTACTTTAGGTGAATGATGAAGATATTTCCATGCATAATCTACATCGTGAGTATTAATCTGTTTGAAAACTCTTTGCTTAAAAGATATTTTAGGAAATTTAGCTTTTATTTTTTGTTGAATTTCAATGCAAATTTCATCTACAATTGGCTTAGAATAATCTAAATCAGAACCTAAAAAGCGATTATGTTCATCAAATAAATAGTTAGGAGAATTGTATTCTTCATAACGAGAAAGCCAATAAAAACATTTTCCTATTTCATTTAAAATTGAATAATCAACATCTTTTCGAATAGTTATTTCTAATAAAATATCATCAACTTTATAATTGATTTCATTTTCTAAAAATTGATTTGAAAAGTTGATTTTTGGTAAAATTGATTGTGAAAACTCCTCAAAATCTGTAGTCGTTTTGTAGTCAATTCCAGAAAAATCATGAAAAATAAAATCGAAAATATATTCAATTCGACTCGTAATTTTTTCTGTAAATATGATGATTTCTTGACTCAAAATAGTTTTCAATAAAGCTTAAAGATATCAAATTAGGCCATCATCCGCAAATGAATAAAAGTCTTTTTGAGAAACAATAATGTGATCTAAAACTTGAATATCCAAAAGCGTAGCACCTTCTTTAATTTTTCGAGTAATATGTATGTCAGACTGACTTGGAGTAAGATTTCCAGAAGGATGGTTGTGGGAAAGTATCATTCCAGTTGTCATTAATTCTAAGGCGCGTTTAAAAATTACTCGAATATCGACGGCGGTTTGATTAATTCCACCTCGCGAAATTTGCTCAGTTTTTATAATTCGATTTCCTTGATTGAGAAACATCACCCAAAATTCTTCGTTTGGTAAATCGCCAATTTGTTGCTGTAAAATGATGGCTGCATCTTTACTCGAAGTAATTTTATCACGTTCCAAAACTTCTTGCGAATTTCTTCTTCTACCAATTTCCATTGCTGTGATTATCGAAATTGCTTTTGCTTCTCCAACTCCTTTGAATTTGCATAAATCTACAATCGAATATTTAGCTAATTCATTCCAATTATTATTCGCAGAATTTAAGATTCTTTTTGCCAATTCTACAGCGGATTCGTCACGATTTCCGCTACCCATAATAATCGCTAACAATTCGGCATCAGAAAGCGACGAACGTCCTTTTAAAGCTAGTTTTTCGCGAGGACGATCATCTTCATGCCAGTTTTTTATCGAATTTTTATTCTCTAAGTAATCCATCATCGTCGTTTGCAATTTTTATATAAGTATAATAAAAACCATCGTGAAATTCGTCGCTAATTCCAAGTGTATTTTGTTCAATCTCAAAACTTTTTCCCATTGATGTATTTCTGTTGGTATAAATCATTGGAACAAGCTCTGTTTTATGAATACTTTTCCCTTTTGCTAAATTATAAGTTACTCGATTTGTTTCCTTACCATTGATAATTGTAATCATCTCAGTAGGCGTAAATTCTATAACTGTAACACGGTCTACAGGTGGTAATTGTTCGCGTCCCATAATTCCTCCAGAAAGTTTAACAAGTTTCCATCTGCCAATTAAAGCCGAATTTTGTGATGTTTCAGTTTTTTCTGTATGATTAGCTTTTTCTTCAGCTGTGGTTTTTGTTGATTGACAACTTGATAGAGCAATAAAAGCAGTAAATATGATGTAAGTTATTTTAGTATTCATTTTAGTAATTTAAAATAAATATAATAAAAAAGCTCGAACAAATTTGTTCGAGCTTGATATTTAAAGAAATAGATTCCTATTTATTCACTTTTGCCCAAGTGTCTTTAAGCGTAACTGTTCTGTTGAAAATTAATTTTTCTTGAGAAGAATCACGGTCTAAAGCAAAATATCCAATACGTTGAAATTGGAATTTATCTTCCACTTTTGCTTCTTTTAAAGCAGGTTCAGCAAACCCTTGTTTTACAGTTAAAGAGTTAGGGTTTACATAATGTAAAAAGTCAACATCTTTTTCCGCGTCCGGAGATTCAACTGTAAATAAACGATCATATTCACGAACTTCGATTGGTATATTTTCTGTTGCAGAAACCCAATGTAAAGTACCTTTTACTTTTCGTTTAGAAGCTTCAGTTCCACTTCCTGATTTCGTTTCAGGATCGTAAGTTGCGTAAATTGTCGTAATATTTCCTTCAGTATCTTTTTCTACTCTCTCTGCTTTAATGAAATAAGCACCTTTCAAACGAACTTCATTTCCTATTGATAAACGGAAGAATTTTTTAGGCGCTTCTTCCATAAAATCTTCACGTTCGATGTAGATTTCTCTTGTGAAAGGAACGATACGAGTTCCAGCAGTTTCATCTTCCGGATTATTCTCAATTTCTAATTCCTCCACTTGTCCTTCTGGATAATTTTCGATGATAACTTTTACTGGATCAATAACAGCAAAAACACGAGGAGCAATTTTATTTAAATGATCACGAACAGAAAATTCTAATAACGAAATATCTAAAACATTATCACGTTTTGCAACACCGGCTGTATTCCAAAAATTCTTAATCGATTCTGGCGTATAACCTCTGCGGCGTAAACCAGAAATTGTAGGCATACGAGGATCGTCCCAACCCGTTACAACTCCTTCTTGAACCAATTTCATCAACTTACGTTTACTTGTAATCATGTACGAAACATTACCACGAGCAAATTCGCGTTGTTTTGGTTTTTGAGGTTGATTTGGTAGTTCCACATTGTTCGCGTACCATTCGTATAAATCGCGGTGATTTTTGAATTCTAATGAACATAATGAGTGTGAAATTCCTTCTATATAATCAGATTCTCCATGCGTCCAATCGTACATTGGGTACATTTTCCAAGTGTCTCCAGTACGGTGATGAGGACGTTTCAAAATACGATACATAACAGGGTCTCGCATGTTCATATTAGGAGAAGTCATGTCAATTTTTGCACGTAAAACATGTGTTCCTTCTTCAAATTCTCCCGCTTTCATTCGTTCGAAAAGATCTAAATTTTCTTCAACAGAACGATTTCTGAAAGGTGATTCAATTCCAGGTTCAAAAGGTGTTTTACGTTGTTCATTAATCACTTCTGAAGATTGATCGTCGATGTACGCTTTTCCTTCTTTAATTAATTGAACAGCCCAATCGTAAAGCTGCTGGAAATAATCAGAAGCATAGCGTTCTTCAGCCCACTCGAAACCTAACCATTTCACATCTTCGCGGATAGAATCTACGAATTCTTGCTCTTCTTTGTCAGGATTAGTGTCATCAAAACGTAAGTTTACAGGCGCATTGTAACGCTGTCCTAAACCGAAGTTTAAGCAGATTGCTTTTGCATGCCCGATATGCAAATAACCATTTGGTTCTGGTGGGAAACGAAAACGTAAATTTTCTTTCGGCATCCCGTTGGCTAAATCATCTTCGATGATTTGCTCAATAAAATTCAATGATTTTTTTTCTTCTTCCATTTTTTAATTACGATTGAGTTTGCAAAGGTACGAAATTGACAATAAAAATTGAGTGATTGTTTTTTGATTAATCAAGTCTTTTTGCTTTAAATTTTTCTGCAAGTATATAAGGCTGTCTAAAACTATAATTGTCTGGAGCGATTAAATCATTTCCAAAAAATAAAAGTTTTAGATTAGATTTAGTAGGTATGCTTATTTCCTCTATTTTGTATGTCAAATTCTCTGATTCACAAAACGATCTAAATTTATCAACGAGTGATTTCGGAAAGGTAATGTATCGTTTGTTTAAGTTATTTAGATCCATCCATAAACCAGTTTCTTTTTTGAGAAAATTATGAATTTTACCCAATAAAATTGGATCTTCATCAGGAATTATATCTAATTTGATTCTAATTTCCTCTTCAGTATTGTGTTTAATTAGAAAATGATCTGAGTATTCTTTAATCCGAAAAAAGGGAGTTAAAGAACAATGAGTAAAGTTTTTATAATCAATGACGTTTTCTGCTTTTATTTCCCATAAATGATCGTAATCATCATACCGAACATGAATAATAAGCTTCATTTTAGCATTAAAAGCATCAAATTCTAATGACATCAAATGAATGTGTCCATGGAATGGAGTAGAATTAGTAAAGTGAATAAGTTCTTCCATTTATTGTAAAGATTAATAAATGAAAGATAATATTTTACCCTAAATAAATTTCTAATAATCCGTCAGGAATTTGGATAAGCATTGCTTTTTCTTCGCGATTAACTTCAAGAATCCATTCGTCAATCATCGGAATTAAGATTTCTTTTCCATTTGCTTCAACCTCGAAATAAGCTTGTGCTGCAGAATCATTAACAGATTTTATTGTTCCAACTTCTGTATTTGTTTGGTCATAAATAGTGAAACCAACAATTTCGTGGTAATAAAAATCTGTTCCAGAAAGTTCTGGTAAAGATTTTAGAGGTAAATAAAGTTCTCGATTAATTAATTTGTCGACATCTTCGTCTTCAACATCTTCAAACTTTACTAATAATTTTGTGCCTTGATAAGGTTGAGAAGTTTCGAAAAAAAATGGAACCAGTGTACCATCTTGCTCGATGAACACTGCTTCCAAAGTATCGTATAATTCTGGTTCGTCTGTATCCAAGTGAATGATTAAATTACCTTTGAAACCATGTCTCTTTGTAATTTTACCTAAATAATAGCAATCATTTTTTGTCATTTGGAACGTCTCTGAACTTAAAAATTATTCTTCTGTAGCAACTTCTTCAGTTGTACCTTCTGCTTCTTCAGCAGGAGTTTCTTCAACTTGTGCAGCAGCTTCAGCTTCCTGAGCAGCTTTTACACGAGCTTCATTAACAGCTTTTTCAGCTTCTAATGCAGCAGCTTTAGCAGCAGCAGCACCTGAAGTTAAACCGTCTTTTTTAGCTTGAACTTTTTCACCTTTAGCTTCTAACCAAGCGTCGAAACGTTTGTCAGCTTCTTCTTGAGAAAACGCACCTTTAGCAACACCACCTAATAAGTGTTTTTTCATAAAAGCACCTTTGTAAGATAATAAAGCTTTAGCAGTATTAGTTGGCTCAGCACCAGTTTGTAACCATTTTACAGCAGAATCAACATTTAATTCTACAGTTGCAGGGTTAGTAATTGGGTTGTAAGTACCTAATTTTTCGATGAAACGACCATCACGTTTTGCTCTTGAGTCAGCAACTACGATGTGAAAGAATGGTTTTCCTTTACGACCATGTCTTTGTAATCTAATTCTTGTAGCCATAGTATAACTAATTATTTGGGGAACTCGTCCCGTTTTACAAATTTGAGGTGCAAATATACAATATTTTTGATAAATAATTATTTTAAAAGTGATTATTAAATTAATTCTGAAAAATCAAGTTTTTTGAATAATGATTCTGACGTATTTTTAAACTCGGAAATAAATTTAAAAAATGAACAAACAAGAAATACTTACTCAAACACAAGCCTATATTAAAAAAACTTTTTTAGATGAAGGAACAGGGCACGATTATTTTCACATAGAACGTGTGGTAACAAATGCGAAGAAGATTTTGGAAACGGAAAATGCAGATTCTTTTTTGGTCGAATTAGCTGCTTGGACACACGATATTGGTGATTATAAATTACATAATGGAGTTGATAAATCGGAGGAATTAATTAGAGAATTTTTAGAATCAATTTATGTAGAAGAAACATCTATTCAGAAAGTATTGGAAATCGTTTCGCAAGTTTCATTTAGTAAAGGAAATAAACCAACAACTATCGAGGCTGAAATTGTGCAAGATGCTGATCGTTTAGATGCGATTGGAGCGGTTGGTATTGCGCGTTGTTTTGCATATGGCGGAAGTGTTGGTAATATTTTGTATAATCCATACGATAATTCGAAAGACGCTTCTAGTGTACAACATTTTTATGATAAATTATTTAGATTAAAAGAATTGATGAATACCAAAACAGCAAAAGAAATTGCTTTAAAACGTCATCAATATATGGAAAATTTTATCGAAGAATTTTATCAAGAAGTAAAATAATATTGTAACTTATTATTCATTTAATTATCCTTAATGCAACTAAAATTTACTCTAATTTATTTGTCACTTTTATTGATATGCAGTTGTGCTTCTGTCGAGAAATATAATGCACATATTGATAAAGAGATTCCTGTGAATAAATTGAAAAAAGATGTAGATTTTGTTTATAAAAAACTAAAAAGATATCATCCAAAATTAGATTTATACTCTTCTCAAGAACAAATTGATTATAAATTTGATAGTCTTAAAAAGTCAATTGATAAACCATTAAAACCAAATGATTTTTATGTCAAGTTTTTTCCGATTTTCGAAAGTTTAGAACATGGTCATACAGATATTTATCCGATATATAAACGATTAGAAAAGAGTAAGGAAAAAAAATACAAAGAATCTAAATCTGCTTTTAGTGATTATAGTTTTTTTTGGCAAAATGATTCAGTTTTTTTAGTGGCAGATTACAGTAAAATTAATCCGATTAATCAAGGTTCGGTTTTACTTTATATCGATAGTGTTTCTACAAAGTATTTATACGATAAATATAAAAAAAGTATATATGGAGATGGTGAAAATCAAACTTTTTCGGATAATGTGTTTAACCGATCTTTTCTCAATTATTTTACTTTAGAAAATGGAATTAAAGATTCGGTTGAGTTAACTTTTAAAATGGGGAATTCAATCATCCGAAAAAAAACATTTCGCACTTATCCCAAACCTAAAAGTGAAAAGGTTGCAGAAACGCCAAAAATTACAAAAGAGCAGAAAGAAGCTGAGCGAAAAGTTAGGATAAAACAAAAGAAATACGGCTATTCTAAAAGTTCTAAAACCTATTCTAAAGATTTGACTTTTCCTACGAACGACAGCACGATTGCGGTGTTAAAAGTGACTGATTTCAGAAAAGGTAAAATACGCGAACTATATAAAGAAGTTTTTACGGATATCAAGAATCATAAAGTCCAAAATTTAGTTCTCGATCTACGCAACAATGGTGGTGGTTACCTAAAAGATTCGCACTATTTATACGCTTATTTGGTCGATGATTCCAAGGATTTTTTAGGTGAAAAAATCGTCGCAAACAAAACCTCTTTTGGCAAGTCGTTTTACAATCTTTTTCCTGTTTATTCCTATCCGTTGCTTTGGTTAGGTTCGGGGTATACTTATTTTTCGACGTCCAAAAATGCGAAAAATGAATACGAATTGCACATACCTTTTTCGCATGTCAAAATAGATAAAGACCTTGTGTATCATCAAAATTTGTATGTCATTATAAACGGTGGTTCTTACTCTGCTTCGGCGTTGATTTCGGCTAATCTTCAACTAAAAAATCGAGCATTTTTTGTAGGTGAAGAAACGGGTGGAGATTTTAATGGAACGGTTGCTGGGTTGATGCCAAAATTTACGTTACCCAATTCCAAACTCAAAATTTCGGTTGGTACAGTTTATCTTTCTCCTATCGAAAAACGAGATGAACAAGCGCATGGCGTTTATCCAAATCAACTTATTCAGCCTAATTTGCAAGATAAAATTAAACGTACGGATGCTGAACTGAAATGGATTATAAATGATATCAAAAAAGGAAATATCGAATACAATAAAGTTTTAAAAAAAGAAAATCATCTCCTGAATTAAGGAGATGATTTTTATATTCTGGGCGTTCGAGCGGGCTTTTCGTTTCAATCTTTGCTCAACAGCAAAGGATTTCCACTGCAATCCCTAACGCATTTTATTTTTTGTTGAAACTACAAAAAATAAAATTTTGTATTGTGTCAAACGGCGTTTTATGATCAATTGTAAAACAATCTATTTTCTCAAAATTAGTTTGAAAAGTAGAAGTTAAAGAAGTTTCATCATTTTGTTTAATTTCTAAACCACTACATTTTAATGGTCCGTTTGTGGAAAAAGTTCCAATAACCAATTTTTCTTTTACAGCTTTCGCGACCAAATCTTGGTATTTTTTGATATCATTTTCTTCGGTCAAGAAATGAAAAACTGCTCTATCGTGCCAAACGTCATATTGTTCTGTAGGTTCAAATTCGGTGATATCCGAAACAATCCAAGTTACTTTTTCTGCATTATTTCCTAAACGCTTTTTTGCTCTTTCCAACGCGTTTGCAGAAATATCCAAAACAGAAATATTTTCATATCCTTCTTCCAATAAAAAATCGACCAACTTACTATCTCCACCACCAATATCAATAATTTTAGCTGTTTTACCAGCTCCAAAAGAATGAATAAAACTTAAAGAAGTTTCTGGTTTTTCTTGTGTCCAACTCACTTCTTCTGGAGTTTTTACTTCGTATATATTTTCCCAATGAGATTTTTTATTGTCGTTCATAGCTTTTGTATTTTGATGCAATTTCGACTTTTTATTTAAAATGAAGTGTAACAAAAATTACAGAACTGAGTCTATTTTTTCTATAAAAAAAAACACCTTTTACTTCAACATAAAAGGTGTTATAGATGTTTTATAATAGATTATATCCGAATTTAAATCCTAATGTAGGAGTTAGGTTTCCTTTACTTAAATCAAAATCTTGTAAGTATCCTATACCGACATGTGTTCGAAAGTAAAAATTAGAACCTATAGATCTCTGAATACCCCAATGTAAATCTGTTAATAAGGATTTGTTTAAATCTATATCATTTTTATTTCCAAAGGAATATTTTAATTGAGCTTCTATGAAATTACCAGAATTGTTTTTCAAAGATTTACCTTTTGAAATTCTTTTATCCTTATTATAAAAGAAAGAATAACTTGATTTTACATATGGAGTTGGTTTTGAAAAATTTAGAATATATGAAACTGCATCGTCATTTAGATTATATCCTCCTCCAACTCCTGTTTCAAAATTTAAAAATGATTTATTTCCAATAAGAATATCATATCCAACACTAAGACCGTGAGTGCCTATTTCGATTACTCTTGAATTTCTATAGGTATCATTGCTCTGCTGAGCATTACCAAGAAAAGGAAGTAATAAGAAAAATTTAGTTAAATTCATATTATTAAAATTAATTTTTTTGAACAATAAATTTAGTTCCACCCCAACGATTGTTATAATAAACACCACCTTCTATGTCCATTTTATATTGAGTTATTTTATTGAAACCTAATTTAAATTTAACTTCGAACTTTTTGTCGCCATTTTCGTTTGTTTTAAAACCAACTATAAACTCTTTTAGGTCAAAATCTTTTCTAATATCAAAATCTTTCAATACTTTATGTGTGTTATTAGCTTCTATAAGCTCATCTTTTGTCACAATATATAAAGGTTGAGCATCTATTCTATCTTGTGAAGCTTTAATTTCGTTCATAACAATTGCTATATCACTAGGTGTTCTTCCAGCGGTAGCATACTTTTTAAAAGCATCTGCAGCTACTTTTAGTATTTGCTCGTGTGTTATCTCTCGATCTTTATTAAATATATTTATATAAATAATAGATTTTTTAGATGTGTTTAATAAAGATTTAAAACTATCCATATTTACACTACTAGATATTTGTTTGTTTTGAGGAAATATTAACATACCTGTAGTATTGTAATAACCTAAATCTCCAGTAGCTAAACTATAGTCGGTTTGAGTATAATTACCAGAACTGTTCAATAAAAATTCACTAGTAACAACAGGGACAAAACTAGATTTAACAGTGATTAAATCATTAATAGCTTTTATTATCGGCTGAATTTGAGAATTATTAAATGTAGCTGTAAATGTTTTTCTTTCCACTTTAATTAAACCATCATTTATTTTAAGATACAATTTTCTAGCATCATCTGTTCTCCATCCGAAAGTACCTTTTCTTCGATACTTATTTTTAGCTCTTACACTATAGAATAAAAGAAAATCTTGTATTTCAAAGACAGTTTTAACTTGATGGTCTCCATCAAAAAAATATTCACAAACATATTGTTTTCCAAAAATATTACCTAAAAAAGGATTACTTATTCCATTATTACAATTTTTATAATGATTTGTTTCTCCTTTTGAAGGTATTGTAGGAGATGGGTTATATGTCCCTCCTCCACCTCCTCCTCCATCTTCAGGGTCTATAGGAGCAATCATTTCATATTCAGTTCCTAAGGTAGCTAAATCAGGTCTGTAAGAAGTTATATTATCTGTTACCTGATTAAGACCAGAAGGAATGCTTATATTTTGATTTTTTTCAATATAATATTCAAGTTCATCATAATCATCTTGATGAACAATGAAAAGACCATTAGGAGTGTACATGTATATAGAGTCATTCAACTGAACAGCACCTTTATCATTTAAAATAGAAGCAAAATCTTCATCTTCTAAAAATGTTTCATCAGAAGTATCATCAGAGCTTTTATTCATTAAAGTAGATTTATTACTTAAAATCAAATTGCTCATTTTGTTTATAACACCTTCGTCTTTAATATCAGGAGAAATACTTAAAGGGATAAATCCTTGATCGTAATATTTATTGAAAATTTTTTCTTTACTTATAGTATCTTCAATAAATATTTTAATATCATTTTTTCTTCCAGAAAATTTCAAGAGTTTTTTTCCAGAATCAAAGGATATTTTTGATTGTTTAACATTTTGATTTTCGTTAAAACTTGACGATGAATTATCATCGTTACAAGAGTAGGTAGTTAGAAAGCTACATGATATAGCTGACAAAAAGAGTAAGTTTTTTAATTTCATAAGATTTATAATTTATTATAATTAGTTAAATATAAATAAATTGTAACCCGTTGTGCATTTTAA
>NZ_DEVJ01000081.1:0-31522 GCF_002362875.1 Empedobacter sp. UBA3239
TGCTGACGATTTACAACTCTAACCATTAATCGATTTCCTCTACTTTCATATTTTGTATATATCTTTTGAACATTTCCTTTGTAATGAATTGTTTTATAATATTCATAAGGAGAATAAGTTTTTGGAGAAAGAAAAAAATATGCAACAATACAACCTAAAAACAAAAGAGGAGAAAATAGTGAAAGAGTAAGTATGATATTATCTTTTTTCATTTAAAAGCTTTACAATATCGTAATATACAAAAAAGGACTTCAATTAGAAGTCCTTTTGTTATTTTTCTCTTTCGATTACGTATTTTACCATTGTTTCCAATGAATTTCGAAACTCATTTTCGGGAAATTCGTATAGTATATCTAAAGCCTCTTGGCTATATTGTTTCATCATTTTTTGTGTGTACTCAATTCCGCCATGATCTTTCACATACTGAATAATTTCGCGTACACGTTTTTTGTCATTGTTGTAACGTTTTACTGAATTAATCAACCATTTTTTGTCTTTGTCATTCGCTGTGTTAATCGAATAAATCAACGGTAACGTCATTTTTTGTTCTTTGATGTCAATACCGACAGGCTTTCCAATTGCATTAGAAGTGGTATAATCAAACAAATCATCTTTGATCTGAAAAGCAATTCCAACCAATTCACCAAAGCGATGCATTTTCTTCGCAACTTCTTCCGAACAACCAACAGAACGCGCTCCAGCTTCACAACACGCGGCAATAAGCGTAGCGGTTTTCATTCGGATAATTTCGAAATAGACATCTTCTGTAATATCAAGTTTTCGCGCTTTTTCGATTTGTAATAATTCACCTTCTGAAATTTCTTGTATCGCAACAGAAACAACTTCAAGTAAATCGAAATCTTTGTTTTTAGTCGAAATAATTAAGGTCTTTGATAAAAAATAATCTCCCACCAAAATAGCTACTTTGTTCTTCCAAATTGCATTAAGTGAAAAGAAACCACGACGCAATGTACTATCATCCACTACATCATCGTGTACCAAAGTTGCGGTGTGAATAAGCTCGATAAAAGAAGCTGCACGATAGGTACGTTCTTGTACTTCGCCATTTAATTTTGCAGTTAAAAATACAAACATCGGACGCATTTGTTTTCCTTTTCTGCGCACGATATAATTGGAAATACGGTCAAGAAGCGAAACATTACTCTTCATCGATTCGAAGAATTTCTGTTCAAACAATTTCATTTCCTCCGCGATTGGAGCTTTAATCAAATCTACCGTGTTACCCAAAATTTAGTTTTTTAATTCGTAAAATTATTGATGCAATGTACAACCTGTTTTGCATAGAATCCTTTATAATTAAATTCCTCTCCGCTAAAACAAATTTTGTTTTCGGTTGGTAAAACTGAAATACCTTCCAATTGTCCCAACTGTGTCGTGAAGCCCAAAGGTAAACTTATTTTTTTAACTTGAGAAGTGAAGAATAACTGATTGTTATCTTTTGGCAAATCAAACCAATTGATAAAAGTTAACGCTTCTTTTGTGTAGCCCAATAGATAAATTCCTTTGGTAGAACTATTTACATCAGCATCGATATAAGCAGCAGTTACAGCGTAATTTGTAGGAAAAGTTTCTAACTTTTTGGCTGCGTGTTTTTTAGAAGAGTCAATAGGAACAACATAATGAGACGTTGACATATTTGACCATTCTTTTGTAAAAATATGCAATTGATTTTGGTAGACAAAAAATGCTTCTGCGTCCCAATTTGTCGTCATATTTTTGAACTGAAAAGTTTCTTGTTCTGGATAATAAAATTCTATTTTTTCAGCTTTTAATTGTTGATAAGATTTTGAATAATCGATGTTTGATTTCTCGATAAAATAAATAGCTAAATCTTTTCGTTTGCCCAAATTATTTCCAAAATCAGCAAAATAAATTCGATTATCATCCGAAGATATTTCTTCCCAATCGATATTTGGAGCATTTGTGATGAAAATTGTATTGATAATTTCACCTGTTTTTGCATCAAAACGATACAATTCTGGTTTGGAATCAGAATCGTTTAAGCCCCAAAAAGAAGCCACATTTTTATCTTCTTTTTCATATTCTAAAGTCGAAATTTCGTTCAAAGTAGGAGGTAAGTTGATACTTTCCATTTTATAATCATCAATAGAAATTGTATCGATGTTTTCTACTATTTGCGCGAAAGAGAATTTAGTCAGAATCAAAAATAAAAATATGGCTAAATATTTCATTTGATTATGTTTTAATCATTTCCAGTTTTATTGGCTAATTGTCCACAAGCTGCATCAATATCTTTTCCACGGCTACGACGCACATTTACCACAATATTATTGGATTCTAAAGCTTTGATATAATTGTTAACTGCTTCTTCTGATGCTTGTTTGTAGATTCCGTCATCAATCGAATTATATTCGATAATATTCACTTTAGAAGGAATTTTTCGACAGAATTTTACCAATGCATCAATGTCTTCTTTTTTGTCATTAACACCGCCCCAAACAATATATTCGAACGTAATTCGTAAACCTGTTTGTTGATACCAATATTGAAGACTATCCATTAAATCCGTCAACGGAAACTTAACAGAAAAAGGCATAATCACATTACGAACTTCTTCTCGAGCGGAATGTAAAGATACCGCAAGGTTAATACGTAAATCTTCGTCAGCCAGTTTTTCAATCATTTTAGGAATTCCCGAAGTCGAAACTGTAATTCGTCTTGGAGCCATTCCTAGTCCTTCTGGCAATGTGATTTTTTTGATGGCAGAAATTACTTCGTTATAATTTAACAAAGGTTCTCCCATTCCCATAAATACAATATTGCTTAAAGGACGATTGAAATAACGTTTACTTTCTTCATCGATAATCACAACTTGATCGACGATTTCGGCAGCTGTTAGGTTACGCATACGTTTTAATTGCGCTGTTGCACAAAAAGTACAATCCAAACTACAACCAACTTGTGAAGAAACGCATGCAGTTGTGCGAGAATCAGTCGGAATTAAAACAGATTCCACAACGTTACCATCATGAAGCTTAACAGCATTCTTGATGGTTCCGTCGTTAGATTTTTGTAGAAGATCAACTTCAACAGGTTGAATTTGGAAAGATTCTCCCAATTGCTCACGTAGCGCTTTTGAGATATTGGTCATGTCATCAAATTGATGCGCATTCTTTTTCCATAACCATTCGTACACTTGTTTTGCGCGGAATGATTTTTCACCAATCTCTTTGAAATAATCTTCAATCTCAGCTTGTGAAAGCTTTCGTATATCTTTTTTTGTTGTACTCAAACTTGTCTTATAAGATTAACATTGCATCTCCGTAAGAGTAGAATTTGTATCCTTCTTTTACAGCTTCGTTGTATGCTTTCATTGTTAAATCGTGTCCAGCAAACGCAGAAATCATCATGATTAATGTAGATTTTGGTGTGTGGAAGTTTGTAATCATACAATTTGCAATAGAGAAATCGTATGGAGGGTGAATAAATTTGTTCGTCCAACCATCAAAAGCATTTAAATGACCATCTGCAGAAACAGAAGATTCGATAGAACGCATAGAAGTTGTACCAATAGCACAAACTTTTTTCTTCTCATCAATTGCACGATTTACAAGATCAGCAGATTCTTGAGGAATAATAACTTGCTCAGACTCCATTTTGTGTTTAGATAAATCTTCAACCTCTACAGCCTGAAAAGTTCCTAAACCAATGTGTAATGTTAATTCAGCAAAATCAACACCTTTAATTTCTAAACGTTTTAATAAGTGTTTAGAAAAGTGTAAACCAGCTGTTGGTGCAGCAACAGCTCCTTCGTGTTTTGCATAAATTGTTTGGTAACGCTCTGCATCTTCTGGTTCAACATCACGTAAAATATATTTTGGAAGTGGAGTTTCTCCTAATTCTTTCAATTTTGCACGGAATTCTTCGTAAGATCCATCAAATAAGAAACGTAAAGTACGTCCACGAGAAGTTGTATTGTCAACAACCTCTGCAACTAATGTATCATCATTATCGAAGAATAATTTATTTCCGATACGAATTTTACGCGCTGGATCAACCAAAACATCCCATAAACGAGTCTCAGCATCTAATTCTCTTAGCAAGAAAACTTCGATTTGAGCACCAGTTTTCTCTTTGTTACCCATCAAACGAGCAGGGAAAACTTTCGTATTGTTACGAATCATTACATCTCCTTCGTCGAAATACTCGATAAGATCTTTAAATTGTCTATGTTCGATTTCTCCGGTGTCACGGTGAACAACCATTAAGCGAGCTTCGTCTCTGTTTTCAGAAGGACGATCTGCTAAAAGTTCTTCAGGTAAAGTAAAGTCGAAATCGGAGGTTTTCATTTTCATAATTGTACAATTTTTTGCAAATATACGATGTCAGATACCCCTTTGTCAAGAGAATTGAGGTATTTTATGAAATTGCTAACGTTTAAATGTTTATTTTTGACGAAAGACCTATAGATATTATCAAGTTTTTTAATACTTATTTGAAAAATAAAATGAAAACGAAACTACTATTACTATCAATGTTTTTTACATTTTTTAGTTGTAATAAATCCGAACAAAAAATTGAAGAATCTGCTGAAATAGAAAAGATTGATTCTGTTGCAAAAAAAGAATCACCAGAATCAGAAATTCCGAAAGAATTGATAAAAGCACCAGATTTTTCTTTGGCTGATATCAATGGAAAACGATTTGACTTATCAGATTTCAAAGGAAAATATGTATACATGGATATTTGGGCGACTTGGTGTGGACCTTGTAAACTGCAAATTCCTTTTATGAAAGAATTGGAAAAACAATTTCATGATGCGCCGATTTATTTCGTAAGCGTTTCTTTGGATAAATTAGAAGATAAGCCAATTTGGGAAAAAATGGTCAGAGAAAATCAGATGTCTGGTGTACAGTTATTTGCAGGAAGAGAAGATAACTTTGGCTTTGATTATAAGATAGAATACATTCCGACTTTTATTATTTTAGACAAAGAAGGAAATATTATGATTGATCGCGCGCCTGTACCGATGGATTATCAAACAGGAGGAATCAATCAACAATTGGTTGATATTTTCAAAATGATGAAATAAAAAAAGCTTCCATTTGGAAGCTTTTTTTTATTATTGAGCTCATTATGCTCTAACTTTTGTTTTCAAATTAATACGTTGACCAATTTTAGGTTGTTCACCTGGTTCCATACGATTTAGTTTATATAGGTTGTTTACTTTTACACCAAAACGTTGCGAAATCGTGTACATATCATCACCTTCTTGTACTTTGTATGAATAATCAGAACCTTTTGTTTTCTTTTTTCCGAAAAATACAATTTGTCCATCTTTCAATTTAGAACCCATTTGTATTTCATTGAAATTCGCAATATCCGAAGGAACTTTGTTGTATGTTTTAGAAATAGTCGCAATTGTTTCTCCCGCTTGAGCAACAATATAAGGAATATTATTCTTGTGATTTTTAATGCGAGTTGTAGGATTTTGAGGACGAGTTTCGTAAGCAATTGTTTTGTTATTTACATTAGGCTCATTTTTCTCTATACTATTATTATTTGGTTGATAAGACGCTAATGCAATTTCTTCTTTGATTGTTTTAGATTCTTTCTTCGTTTTAGATTTAGATGAATTATTTGCCATCATCATATCATCCTGATTGTTGTATAATGTATACAATTTTGTATAAACTTCTTCTGGAGAAATCTTATCAAATTGATCTAAATTATATTTCTCAATTCTCGAAATTAATTTTGAAGCATATTTTGGATCAGTTGCATAACCAGATTTTTTCAGACCATTTGCCCAAGCGTTATAATCTGTCGGATCTAAGAAAAATAAAGCTTTGTAATAAGGTCTTAAAGCCAAAAATTTAGAATGATCTCTATAACTTTCTTCAACTGAAGAATATTTTCTAAAACATTCTCCTTTCGCATCATCATCGTGATAAATACGAGGTTTATCCAACGACCATTCTTCAGGACCTTTACATTTTATTCCAAAATGATTATTGGCTTGATCGGCTAATTTACTTTGTCCGCCTCCAGTTTCCAATAATCCTTGTGCTAACGTAATACTTGCTGGAACTTTGTAAAGTTGCATTTCTTCAACAGCTAAAATAGCATGTTTTCGAATGTAAGTTATGTCTCTACTTTCTTGTGCTTGCGTCGAAATCGTCAACACTAAGCTAAAAACGTATAACAATTTTTTCATTCTATAATATTTTTGTTCTTCTTCTTTAAAAGTTTGTTCATTCCTTCAATTCCTTGCAATCCACCTGTATGAACCAAAAGAATTTTAGAATTATCACTAAAATAATGATTTTTAATTAATTTAAAAATACCAAAAACCATTTTTCCAGTGTAAATAGGATCCAATTGAATATGGTTAATTCGCTTGAAATCATTTACAAAAGTAATTAATTCATCCGAAACTTTCCCATATCCGCCAAAATGATAATCATTAAAAATAGTAAAATTCGTTTTATTTGTTAATTTTTCGATTTCATTTTGGATAAAATCTCCCTTTAAACTCGGAAAACCTAAAACTTTTTGATGAGGTTTCGAGCTTTCAATCAATCCGGCAATTGTTCCGCAAGTTCCAATTGCCGAAGCAATAAAATCATATTCGAAACAATCATCGTACAAAATTTCTTCGCAACCTTTTATCGCAAAATCATTTGTACCTCCTTCTGGAATAACGTAAGTGTTTGGGTATTTAGTGTTTAAATGATTAATAAATTCTATTTCATCTTTTTTTCGATAATCTTCTCTGGAAATAAAATGCAATTGCATTCCACATTTTTGAGCAAAACGTAACGTAGGATTTTCATCGATTTTATCACTTAATTCTTCTCCACGAATTATACCGATAGTTTCGAAATGATGAAGTTGACCAGCTGCCGCCGTTGCTGCAATATGATTGGAAAAAGCGCCACCAAATGTTATCAATTTCTTGAAACCAAGTTTTTCAGCTTCAATAAAATTATATTTCAGTTTTCGGTATTTGTTTCCAGAGATTTCTGGATGAATCAAATCTTCTCTTAATATAGAAAGTTGAATATTTTGAGAAGTTAAATGTTTGATGTCAATGTTTTGAATTTGAGCTTTAAAATCGTTCCAAATCATTTAGATATATTTTAGAAAATTATAAAATTTTCGTTTATTTAAATAATTCAAATTGTGCTCGTTTGCATAAGCTTCACGCTCAAAACTAATATTGCGATATGCTTTGTGTTGATCGCGATATTGAATTAATCGAATCGCATATTCAATCAAGTAAAAAGGATAGAAAAAAACGACCAAAAGTTCGAGTTGTTGAATGATATGAATGGTTTCGTGATTGATTAAAACTTCATCATTTTTCAGTTTTTTATCTCTCAAAAAAATGAAAGGAAAAATGGTAATTCCAATAAAATTCTTTAGGAACAAATGACGCAAAACAACTACAAACATGATTTAGGTAATTCTATTTTATTGCAAAATTAATCAATCTGAAAAGATATTGATTTATAAAGCATTAAAAATCGTAAATTTAGAGGAAGTTTCACAAATAATTATCATACCAAAATTAATGATAGTTTATTGATAAAAGTTGTAATTTCACAGCATTAGAAATGAAAAAGTTTGAAGAAGGAGATTATTATTTATCTCCAGAAGGTTTCAGAATATTTACTGAACAATATCTAAAAAGAAGAGGGTATTGTTGCAAAAGTGGATGTAAACATTGTCCGTATGGATACGATAAAAAAACAGATAAAATAAAGAATAAGAAATAATTATATGAAAATAACATCAACAGTTTTAGCTTTGTTAATAGGAAGTTGTGCTTTTGCTCAAATGAAATTTCCCGCGGTAAGTTCTCATGCTGAAGTTGAACAAAAAGTAGGTTTAACAGAATTTGAAGTTGAATATAATCGACCAAATGTAAACGGAAGAAAAGTTTTTGGAAAGCTGGTTCCGAATGGAGAAGTTTGGCGTACTGGAGCGAATGAAAATACGGTCATCAAATTTGATAAACCAATCAAAGTGAATGGACAAGAGTTAGCTGCTGGCGAATATGCGTTGTATAGCATTCCGAATAAAGAGGATTGGGAGGTAATTTTTTACAAAGACACGAAAAACTGGGGAAATCCGAAAGAGTGGAAGGAGTCGAATATCGCTTTGAAAGTGAAAGCTCCGTCAACAAAATCGATGAACAATAAGACAGAAACGTTTGAGATTCGTTTTACAAATGTGACGCAAAAATCAGCGAATTTGGTTTTAGCTTGGGATAACACAACGGTTGTTTTGGATATTGAAACGAATACAATTAACGAAGTTTTAAAAATGATTGGAGATCAATTGAACGAAAATTCTTCTGCAAGAGATTTTTACAATTCGGCAAACTTCTATTATTCGAATAAATTGGATCGAAATCAAGCGTTGAAATGGGTTAATACAGCTTTAGAAAAAGATGCAAATGCGCCAGATTATTACAAAGAATTGAAAGTTAATTTGGAAAAAAATAAATATTAATTAAAAATCCCTTCAAAAATTTTTGAAGGGATTTTTTTTATTCAGAAATATTCTTTTTTAAGATAATTTGTAAGTAAGAAAACATCAACGCCGTTGACCAGCCTACCATCATAATTCCGTTTATAGCTTCTAATCCCGCCATGATTTTCCATTCACTATCAATCACAACATCACCATAACCAACGGTTGTAAATGTGATTAATGAAAAATAGATTGCTTCTTGAAAACTATATAAATTGTCAATATTTGGATTGAAATAAAAAGTAGCCGCCCAAATTGTACATTGTGCACCATGTAACAAAGTAAGCAAAGAAACAGATAATACCATTTGCCAAATTACTTGACTAAACGTTAAACGTTGTTTTTTGAGATTAAATTTATGTAGATATTTTAGCGAATAAACCGTGAAAGTTGATTGTAAAATAACATTCACACAAATAATCAATACGCCAAAACATATAATTAGAAACATATTTTTATCAATTATAGATGAGTACAAAAATGTAAAGAATAAAATTTATAAAATACTTTTTGAAGCGAAAAATTTTGTAAATTTAATACAGAAGGAAAATCTAGATATCCTAAATATTTGATAAAATCTGGATTAATAAAGCTTTATTACTAATTTTGTAACGTTAAAAATACATATTTCAACGAATGAATATTAATTTTAAATATATTTTGATGTGTTTCGGAATAGCTACAATTGGCTTATCTTCGTGTGCTTCAAATAAAAATTCGAAAAAAATAGTTTATAAAAAAGTAGAATCTACGCAAACAACTATTCTTACTACATCAAAAACTGAAATTTCGAATAAGAAAGATGAAGTTTTTACAGTGAAATTACCAGAAGTAAATCGTGAGTTCCGAGCGGCTTGGGTAGCTTCTGTTGCAAATATTAACTGGCCTTCTAAAAAAGATTTAACGACAACGCAACAAAAAGATGAAGCGATAAAGTTGTTGGATATGTTAGAAGCCAATAATTTTAATGCAGTTATTTTTCAGGTTCGTCCAGCGGCAGATGCTTTGTACAAAAGTAATTTTGAACCTTGGTCTTACTTCTTAACTGGAGAAGAAGGAAAAGCGCCTTCTCCATATTATGACCCGTTAGAGTTTTGGGTGGAAGAAGCGCACAAACGTGGAATTGAGTTGCATGTTTGGTTAAATCCTTACAGAGCGCATCACAGTAGTGGAGGGCCGGTGACAAGTGAGTCGATGGTGAAAAGATCGCCAAGTAATGTGGTTAGATTGAAGAATGGTATGTATTGGTTTGATCCTGCTGACAAAAAAACGCAAGATCACGTTTCGGAAGTTGTTCGTGATATCGTTTCGCGTTATGATATTGATGGTGTTCATTTTGATGATTATTTCTATCCATACGCATCATACAATGGTGGAGCAGATTTTCCAGATAATTCAACTTGGAATGTTTACAAAAATAATGGAGGAACATTATCGAGAGCAGATTGGCGTCGTCAAAATGTGAATACAATTATCGAGCGTATTTACAAAGAAATCAAAGCAGAAAAACCTTTCGTTAAATTTGGAATTAGTCCTTTTGGAATTTGGAAACCAGGTTATCCTTCTGGAATTACAGGTTCTTCACAATATGATGAATTGTACGCAGATGCAAAATTATGGTTGAACAAAGGTTGGGTTGATTATTTTTCACCACAATTATATTGGCCAATTAATTCGACAGGACAAAGTTTTCCTAAATTATTAGAATGGTGGAAATCAGAAAATACACATAATCGTCATCTTTGGCCAGGTTTGAATACTGTAGAAGTTAAGGTTTCGGATAGAACAACTGAGATTACAAATCAGGTAAAAATGGCTGGTGAGATTTTGCAAAACAATGTGGGTGTTATTCACTGGAGTATTGCTGGATTAACGAAAAATCCTTCGATGTTGAGTTATCTAAAAGAAGGCCCATACAAAGCTAAAGCTTTGGTGCCAACTATGAATTGGATTAAGGCAGATCGTTTGGCAAAACCAAGTTTGTCTGTAAATGCAAAAGCATCAGAAGTTGTGATGAATTGGAATGATTATAAAATGAATTCGAATGTTTCGAAATGGATTTTATATACACGTTACAACAACGATTGGGAAACATCTATTTTGGATAAAACCAAAACAAACCAAACAATTTTGAAACATAAAGATGGTAAAAGTTTAACGGCAGTTGCACTAAAAGCTGTTGATCGTTTAGGAAACGAAAGTGATTACGTTGCTCAAAAAATTAATTAAGAATTGAATTTCTTTCAATATAAATCCTCAACATAAGTTGAGGATTTTTTTATTTTTTTCTCTTTAAAATATAATAAAGCGCATCGTTATCATTTTCTTTTGATGTGTAGGCAAACTGAAATTCATATCCGTTTTCAGACATAAAATTCAACGCATCAATCATCGAATTGAATTTCACTGCAATTCCGCGTTCATCTTTTATTTTCAAACCATTTTTAAAGGAAATTGATTTGGTTTCTTGTCCAAAATCCAAGCGAATATTCATTTTTGTACTCAAACCTCGACCAGTTCCAATAATCTGTACATAGTCGACATTAATATCTTTAATTGGAACATCATTTACAGTTTGTGCAAACGAAAAATTACCGATGAATAATCCCAAAATAAGTGCTAATTTTTTCATAAGTTTTAAATTTTGATAAAGATATTTATTTTCGAATGAAAGAAAAAAACCGATTCAACAGAATCGGTTTTTTGTATGAAGTAATATTTTTACTTGATTTATTTCAATCCCCAATCAACAGCAAAAACAGCTTGTAAAGCTGCAGTTTCAGTACGGAAACGTTGATGTCCAAGACTAATTCCTGTAAAATTATGATCTTCTGCAGCGAAAATTTCATCTCTCGAAAAATCACCTTCAGGACCAATCATAATTAAAATTTTCTGCGGATTATTTTCCAAAACTGTTCGTAAAGGCGTACGTTCAATATCCGCTTCGCAATGCGCAATACATTTCGTGAAACCTTCAAAATCCTGTTTGATAAATTCGTTGAATTTTGTCAAATCATTTACTTTTGGCAAATATGCTTTCAACGATTGTTTTGTTGCAGATTGTACAATTTTTTCAATTCGCTCGATTTTAATATTTTTTCGTTCCGAATGAAAAGTTTGCAAAAAAGTAATTTCGTCAATACCAATTTCGGTTGCTTTTTCCAAGAAAAATTCCAAACGTTCCATTGTTTTTGTTGGTGCAATTGCAACATGTAAATAATAGTTTTTTTGCTCGAAATTTGTTTTTAAATCAACAACTTTTCCTTCAACAGCCTTTTTAGAAATTTCTGTAATTTCTACTTCAGCCAAATTTCCTTTTCCATCTGTTACATGAACCAAATCACCCTCATTTCCTCGCAAAACTTTTGCAAAATGATGACTTTCTTCTTCGTTCAGAATTGCTGTGTCCTGATGAATTTCTCCAAAAAATAATTTCATTAAATATGGTATTTCGCTACAGATTTCGTTGTGTTTTCTGTAAATAACTCTTGATCAAATTTTAAACTTCCAACCATTGCAATCATCGCTGCATTGTCTGTTGTATAAGCAAATTTTGGTATAAAAGTTTTCCAACCAAATTCAGTTTCTCCATCTTTTAATCGTTGACGAATTTCAGAATTTGCAGAAACTCCACCTGCAATTGCAATTTGTTTAATTCCAGTTTCGTCTGATGCTTTTTTTAATTTTTCCATCAAAATATTAACGATAGAATGTTGAATAGAAGCACATAAATCGTCAATATTTTCTTCTATAAAATTTGGATTCGCTTTGATCTCTTTCTGAATAAAATATAAAATTGACGTTTTGAAACCGCTAAAACTAAAGTTTAAACCATCAATTTTTGGTTTTGCAAATTTGAATTTTGTAGGATCTCCAATCTTAGATTTTTTGTCAATAATTGGACCTGCAGGATAAGGTAAATTTAAAATTTTACCTGCTTTATCAAAAGCTTCACCAGCTGCATCATCAATTGTTTCACCTAAAATTTCCATCTCAAAATAACTGTTGATTTTCACGATTTGTGTATGTCCACCAGAAACAGTCAAACATAAAAATGGAAAAGTTGGTTTTTCGTCGTTGGCATCTTCAATAAAATTTGCCAAAATATGTGCTTGCATGTGATTAACCTCAATCAACGGAATATCCAATGATTGACTGAAAGATTTCGCAAAACTTCCGCCAACCAAAAGCGAACCCATCAATCCTGGACCACGTGTATACGCGATTGCTTTAAGTTCTTCTTTATTAATATTTGCCTGTTTTAGGGCTTGATCTACGACGGGAACAATATTTTGTTGATGTGCTCTCGAAGCTAATTCTGGTACTACGCCACCATATATTTCGTGAATTTTTTGGCTTGCCACAACATTAGAAATAATTTTATTTCCGTCAATAATTGCTGCGCCTGTATCATCACAAGAAGATTCTATGGCTAAAATGTAGTTTTTATCGCTCATAATTCCTTGTAGAATAAAATTTATAACTTATTTTTACCCTGCAAATATCGTAAATTTAAACCATTGAAAATAGTCAGACGAATAGGAAGATTTTTATTGTCGTTGATTATACTCGTTTTAACCCTTGTTTTAACAGTAGCAATCGCAATACAAATCCCTGCGGTACAGACAAAAATAGCTCACTTTGCATTAGAAAAATTAAATAAATCGCTGAACACACAAATGTATGTGGATTCGGTGGATATTGATTTTTTTGGACGAATATATTTCCATGGTGTTAAGATAAAAGACGATCATAAATATGATTTTATGAAGTCGAAAACCTTGGAAACGACAATTAATCTTTGGACACTTCTACCAGGAATCAAAAAAGATTACATTGATTTGAGTGAAGTGAAATTGATTGAACCCGAAATTCGTGTGATTACGTACAAAGGCGATTCGATTTCGAATTTCATCAAATTTGTCAATGGTTTTAGTTCTGATAAACCAAAAGATCCGAAAAAGATTTTCAAATTGGATGGAGATTTTATTTTGGAAGATGGTAAAGTTTCAATTGTTAATCAAAATTCTGGAAATGTTTGGTTGGATTCGAAACAACTGAATATGACTGTAAAAAAGTTTCGATTAGTTGATTCTGATATTACGGCTGATTTAGAAAACTTCTGCTTTGTTGCGACAAAAAATAAAGAAAGGTATAACGTACAAAACTTTACAGGAAAAGTTCATTATTCGAAAAAAGAAATTCGAGTTGGGAATTTGAATTTACGAACGGATACATCTGTTTTGAATGGGAATTTGTTATTGAGTTACGATGACCCCTCGGATATGGGAGAATTTGCTGATAAAGTTCGTTGGGACGTTTTTTTTGATCGAGGTTCTAAGATTAATTTTAAGGAAATTCGTTATTTTACTCCTTTATTTGATAAAAATTCGTCAGTAGATTTATATGGAAAAGTAAATGGAACGCTGAATAATTTGACTTTTTCTGATTTTGAATTGAAAGGTGAAGACAATTATGTTGGTGTTTCTCGCTTGCAATTACAAGATGTTTTGCATGGTTCTTTGCTGAATTTTTCGACAAGAAATGTAAAAATTAATACATCATATCAAAAAATAACAAAATTACTTCCAACCTTTGTTTCGAACAAAATTCCAAATATGTTGACACGTTTTGGAAATTTAAATTATCGTGGAGATATTTCATTAAATCCAAATGAAATTCATGCAAATGGTTACGCGGTTTCTGGACTTGGGGATGCTGATATTAAAGCGCAAATCAAGAATTATAAAAATGTAAAAGCCTTAATTTATAAAGGTACTTTAGATGCGAAAAACTTAAATCTTCGTCAATTAACTAATGCAAAAGATTTGGGTTATGTAAGCGGGAAGTTTAGATTTGATGGAAGAGGAACAGATTTGAAAAATATCAATTTAGATATTGACGGAACGCTTCGTTACTTGGATTTGATGGGCAAACGTTATCAAAATATTACGGTTGACGGTTTGGTTAAAAATTATCAATTCAATGGATTATTCGATATCAAAGATCCAAATCTAAATGCGCAATTGAAAGGTAAAATTAACTTTAGTGGAAAACCTTATGATTTTGATTTTACTTCGAATATTCGTCAAATTAATTTAGATTTTCTTGGCGTTACAAAAAATCTAAATGCAATTGTACGCGGTGATGTAGAAGGGAATTTTAAGTTGACAAATATTAATGATTTTAGAGGAAATATTGATGTCAAAAATCTTTACTTCCGTTCGAAAAAAGATACGTTAGAATTGTCACATGTCATGTTGAATTCTCAAATAGATGGTTCGCATAAAATCATGACTTTGGATGTTCCTAATTATATGCGCGCTACAGTAGATGGTCGCTATAATATTACGGAAGTTGCCAATGTCATCAATAATTCGCTTGTAGATTTAGTTCCATCTTTCCGTCATAAAAAAGTTTCGCCAAATCAGGCTTTTTCGTTTGATGTTTATGTGCAAGAAAATTTATTACAATATATCGATTCATCTATTTCGATTAAACCTGATACGCATGTAAAAGGTTATATTGATGGTACGAAAAATCAGTTGGAAGCGACTTTGGATACGCCTGGAATAAAATATGCAGGAATTCAATTGTTCCAATCTAATGTTAATCTAAACACAATTGCGGAGTTGCCAACGTTGAATGCGAAGATTGATAGTTTGAAAGTAAGTGGTGTAACGATTAATGCAATTAACGTAAATTCGATTCCGAAGAATGATACGATGATTGTGAAAACAGATTTTAATATTGGTCGAAAAAATCCAATTTTATTTAATCTGAATCTTTTTCATACAGTTCAGAATAATAATGATTTGATTTTTGGATTTTCTCCTTCAACAATACAAATTGATTCGACACAATGGACAATTAATCATTTGAATGATGCAAATTCGAATCGTGTAATTTTTAATCGAATTAATAAATCATTAAAAGTTGAAGATTTATCATTAGAATCAGAAGAACAATATTTAAAAGTAAGTGGTTTATTTAATAACAACGTAGATTACAATTTCAATGCTGATTTTAAAGATTTGCATTTAGAAAAAATCATTCCTAAAACATTATTCAATAATCTAAAAATTGTCGGTATAGCAAATGGTAAAGTAGATATTATTCGTACAAAAGAAAAATTAGAACCAACACTTGAAGCTGAAATTGATAAGTTAGGTTTAAATGATTTTGAGCTTGGTAATTTGACTTTACAAGGAGGTTATAATGTAGCGGATAAACAATTTAATTTTGAAACAAGTTTACAGAAAGAGCAAATTCAATCGTTGGTTGCTTATGGTAATATTATTAATAAACCGACAGGTCCTGAGGTTGATGTAGATGCCAATTTTGACGAGTTTCACATCGATTTCTTAGAAGGATTCTTAAAATCTGTTTTCTCTAATATGCGTGGAACGTTATCTGGTGATTTAAAAATTACTGGACCAATTGATTTGCCAAATCTTAGTGGAAATATGATTGCAAAAGATCTTGGTTTGAAAGTGAATTTCTTAGGAACAGATTATTTATTTGAAGGAGAAAATGAATTGCTTGTTTCGAAACAAGGAAAAGGACAAGGTATTATCATGTTGAATGATATTGCATTTAAAGACACTGCGTACAATACAAAAGGAAAAGTTGACGGAGCAATTCTTTTCCGCAACTTATCTAAATGGGGTCTCAACTTAGATTTCGATACGCAAAATTTATTAGTGATGAACACGTCTATTAAAGACAATGAATTGTTTTATGGAAAAGTATTTGCGAAAGGAAATGTAACCATGTTTGGTGCGGTAGAAGAGTTGGAGATTGCTGGAGATGCGACAGTTGTTGGAAATTCTGAGTTAACGATAAATACAGGTAGTACAACAATTGAGTCAGAAAATAATTTGGTACGTTTTGTTCCTAATCAACATCTGGACGAAAAATCTAAAAATAATGAACCGCATGCGCCAAAAGGAATGTCGATAGATGTCAACATTAATGCGTATCCAAATGCAATGGTGAATTTGATTTTTGATGCAGCTACAAACGATAAAGCGACAGCGCGTGGTACAGCAGAAAATCTTAGATTCTTAATGAATAAAGCAGGATTGAGTATTACGGGTGTATATAATATAGAAAGTGGAACGTATGAGTTTAGACAATTTCCTCTTATTCCGAAAGATTTTAAAATCAAAAAAGGATCTTCGGTACAATTTGCAGGAAATCCGCTCGATGCAACGCTTAATATTACAGCTGAATATCAACGTTCGGTGTCAAATGTTGGAGACTATTTAGGTGTAGGATATTCACAAATTTATGATGCTCTCTTATCAATTAATATTTTCGAAACGTTGAAGAAACCTATTATCGATTTTGGATTAACAATTCCTAATGCAGGTTCGGATATCAATTCGCAGTTACAGTCAAAATTCCGTTCAAATACAGAAGAACAGATGCTTCAGTTTAGTTATATCTTATTGACAGGTAAATTTGGTGATGCTTCGGCTGTTCAGTCTGGTGTAACGAGTACAGCTGCCGATATTGGTTTATCGACAATTGCGGGCATGTTATCATCTATTGCAAATAATGTAGATATACAAATGGAGTACGTAGGTGGTAGTGCACAATCAGAGACAAATGATAAAATTAGAACTTCGGTTTCATATCGCGTTAATAATCGTTTAAGTTTGCGTGGTTCGTATGGAATTGCGGTTACAAATAATAGAAATGTACAAGAGAACTTCGATGGAAATTTTGATGTTTCTTATGATATCTCGAAATTGAATAATGGATCTTTGGTCTTAAAAGCATTTACAAAACCTACAACTTTCGGTTTATTGCCAGGAATGGAAAATAACTTGAATCAAAGTTTCGGAGTTGGAATTCAATACAACAAAAGTTTCGAAACGTTTAGAGGTTTCTTAGGTTTAGATGAAAATAAACGAAAAGCAAAAGCTAAAAAAGAGGAGCAAACGCAAGAAAGATTTGATTCGATTGTCCTTCCGAAACAGTTTAAAAGTGAGGAAAGAAGAATAGATTCTACTCGTCAAACTACAAAAGATACGGTCAAAGTTACGTATCAAAAAAGTACTCAACCTAAAGTGGAACAAAAACGTCGTGGTTTAGTCAAAATTAAATAAAAAAAAATGAGTTTATTGTGGTTAGACAATAAACTCGCGCAAACAAACAAAAGTGATTAGTTCTTTCTTTTTTGAACTATTATTATAACAAAAGTAAAATATTAAATAAATCATTAAAAAATATTTTGAAGTTTGTTTGTTTTATTTATAATTTTGCTAAAAATTAATTCGATTTTTTATTAAAATAATAATAATAATCAAAAATTAGGAAAATGAATTACATAATTGATGATGTTGATAAGAAAATTTTGATGTATTTGATTGACAATACAAGAATGCCATTTACAGAAATTGCAAAGAAAATGAATGTTTCTGCTGGTACTATTCACGTACGTGTCAAGAAATTAGAGGAGGCTGGAATCATCAAAGGAACTACACTAATTACAGATTATGATAAAATGGGTTATCAGTTTGTTGCGTATGTAGGATTGTTACTTACAAAAACAAACAAAACTCAGAAAGTGATAGATGAATTATATAAAATTCCTAACGTAACAGTGGTTCACGTTGTGTCTGGGAAATATAATATTTTCTGTAAAATTCGTGCAAGAGATACTTCTGATGCGAAAGATGTTATCTACAAAATTGATCAAATTGATGATGTATTGAGAACAGAATCTATGATTTCGTTAGAAGAATCTTTTAACGATAAAAATAGATTGATGCATTCAATTTTTCATTAAAAATAAATTTCAATTTATTAATCATCCCACAAAATGACAGACGAAGAAAAAGAAAAATATTTTCAGGTCGCTCTATGTTCAAGTCTCGTACTTTTCGGGTTTGATGGAGAAGATCTCAAAATATTGGTGTACAAAAAACTAAACGATCCTTTCAAAGGAGCATTGGTTTTGCCAGGAAAATATATTGCGCCAACGGTAAGTAACGATCAAGCAATTCACGAATTGTTGATTGAGAAAATTGCTTACGATGAGCATCAAACATATATTGAACAATTGAAAGCTTTTACAAAAGTTTTTCGTAATCCATTAGGACGTGTTGTAAATGTTGCTTATTACGCTTTGGTTAAATTGACACCTCAAATAGAGGAAAAAGTGAAAACACAAGGTGGAGAATGGTATGCTTACGACCGTGTTCCGGATTTGGCTTTTGATCATAATGAGATTGTAAAATATGCAAAAGAGCGTGTAAAACGTCGTGTGAAGCGTCGTCCAGTAGGGTTCAACTTACTTGGAGATGAGTTTACAATTGCGCAATTGCAAAGTTTGTATGAAAAAGCCTTGAATCGTGAGTTGGATAAACGTAACTTTAGAAAGAAAATCTTTAACTCAAATTTAATTATCGAAACAGGTAATACAACAGATCCTAAACAACATCGTAAAGTATCTAAATTGTATCGTTTTGATGAAGAAAAATACGAAAAATTGAGTTTGAAAGGATATGATTTCTTATTTTAAAATAAAGCTATGACAGATCAAAAAGTAGAACAAAATCAAGAACGTGACGATATTTTTGACACAAAAGTTTTAATGTCGGATAATACCAAAACAAAAGATTTGAAACACGAAGGAAACAAAACATCATTCCTTTTCAAGTCAATGATCTTTATAATGGTTTTCTTGATTTTGAGTATTCTTTATCGTGGTTATCAATTATTGGTGACAAATGATTATTTGTTCCGCCAAATGCTGAACGAAGATGCGCCAGAAATGCCAAAATGGTATCCAATTTCGACTCTTGTTTTAGGAGTTATTGCATTGATAGGTATCTTTTTAGTGAAATCTTATAAAAGAATTGGTGTATATATGGTTGTGACATCATTATTTTTGTCAGCAGCAATGCAGCCCGAATTTATGGCAGATGGAACACTTTTTACCATGTTTACATTATTTGTGTTTATAGGTTATGGTTTAGCGATTATCTATCCATATTGGCACAAGTTTAAATAAAAACTTAATAAAGTCTAGAAAAGAGGTTACAATTAGTTGTGACCTCTTTTTTTGATGCTAAATAATTTGTGTTAATATCATTCAATATGAATATTTTAAGCTTATTAATTGTTTAAGTTGATAAAAAAACTGCTTAAATAAAGCGAATATGAGAATTTAACGGCTATATTTGTCTTGTGTGGAAATAATATAAATTAAAAGTACAAAATGGATTGTATTTCAGTATTTGATATGCTCAAAATTGGCGTTGGTCCTTCAAGTTCGCATACTTTAGGTCCTTGGCGCGCTGCAGAAGCTTTTCTGAAAGAATTGGAAGCTGCATCTATCTTTAATAAAATTACTAAAGTTCGTGTAGATTTGTATGGCTCTTTATCGCTTACGGGTAAAGGACATGCAACTGATTATGCAGTAATGTTAGGGCTAAGCGGTGCTGATCCTGAATATATTCCTGTTGATGATATTTCGAATATTATTAATACAATCAATACGAATAAACAATTAAATTTTGGAAATAAATTTTTAATTGATTTTAATCCTGAAACTGATATCGTTTTCAATCGTGAGTTTTTACCTTTTCACGCTAATGGCATGATGTTTACAGCTTTCTATGAGAACGAAGAATTATCTTCTACGTTTTATTCGATAGGAGGAGGGTTTATTACAAAAGAGGACGATAGTGCTACCAATACAGATGTCACTTGTGCTTTTCCATTTTTATTTAATACATCAACAGAGTTATTAGAATTTTGTTCGAAAGAAAATAAATCGATTTCTGAAATCATGTTCGAGAATGAAAAAACAATTCGAACAGAAGATGAAATTCATCACGAATTAATGCGTGTTTGGAATACCATGTTAGAGTGTATGTACATTGGTTGTCATACAGAAGGTATTTTACCAGGCGGACTGAATGTGAAACGTCGTGCTTACGATATGCACAAGAATTTGGTTGGAGCAACACCTTATTCTAATCCACAAGAATGGATTGCTTCAATTCGAAAAACCAAAGTATATTTTCGTCAAATCTTGAAATGGGTAAGTTGTTTTGCTCTTGCTGTTAATGAAGTAAATGCTTCGTTAGGTAGAGTTGTAACAGCTCCTACAAACGGAAGTGCAGGAGTTATTCCAGCAGTTTTGATGTATTATTTGGTGATCGAAAATCATAAAGCTGGTCAAAAAGAGATTGAACAATTCTTAACAACAGCAGGAGTTATTGGTTCTATTTTTAAGAAAGGAGCAACTATTTCTGCGGCAATGGGAGGTTGTCAAGCTGAGATCGGTGTATCTTCGGCTATGGCTGCAGCGGGATTATGCGAATTAATGGGAGGAACTCCTGCGCAAGTAACGATGGCTGCCGAAATTGCAATGGAACATCATTTAGGTTTAACGTGTGATCCGATTGGAGGTTTGGTTCAAATTCCTTGTATCGAACGTAACACAATGGGAGCGATTAAAGCGATAAATGCAGCAGAATTAGCATTGGATACAGATCCGTTGACTGCGAAAGTTCCGTTAGATAAAGTTGTGAATACGATGTGGGAAACTGCAAAAGATATGAATAATAAATACAAAGAAACTTCTGAAGGAGGTTTGGCAGTTGCTGTAAATATTGCAGACTGTTAGTAATTTATTCATTATCAATGAAATAATATTATGTGTATTAATTGTAAGGATTATGAATGTGTGTTGTGTATTTCAAAAATAATCCTTACATTTGCACAGCCTTTTAGAGTTAAGGTACGGATGTTAAAGAATATTCATTTAGGGATTTTTTAGGCTGCTCAGCCATTTAATTTTATTCTTTCATATCTGTTGGTTAAATAATTTAAAATAAAACCGGTGATATGGAATATAAATGAATTTCATTATCTCGGTATCGTATCTAACATGATTACATTCAAAGAATTAGGACTTCAAGAAGAAATCCTAACTGCAATTGAGAAAATGGGCTTCGTTAACCCATCTCCAATCCAAGAAAAAGCTATTCCTCAAATCCTTTCATCAGATCAAGATGTTATTGCATTGGCGCAAACAGGTACAGGAAAAACTGCAGCATTCGGGCTTCCGGTTTTAAATCAATTAGACAGCAATTCAAAATCAGTACAAGCAATTATTTTGTGTCCTACTCGTGAATTATGTTTACAAATTGCAAAAGAATTAGAATCTTTTTCTGCAGATATGCGTGGAGTACGTGTACAGGCAGTTTACGGTGGTGCTGACATCGTTAAACAAATTAGAGGATTAAAAGATAATCCACAAATCGTTGTAGGAACACCAGGTCGTACAATGGACTTAATCAAACGTGGCGCATTAAAAATTAATGACATCACATGGACAGTTTTAGATGAGGCAGATGAGATGTTGAACATGGGATTCCGTGACGAAATCGATTCTATCTTAGAAACAACTCCAGAAGAAAAACAAACTTTATTATTCTCAGCTACAATGCCTTCAGAGGTTCGTCGTATCGCTTCAGAATATATGCACAATCCAGTTGAGATTGCTGTAAGTAAAGTAAATACTGCATCAAAAAATATCGAGCACCACGTTTACTTAGTACGTTCTTCTGATCGTTACTTAGCTTTAAAACGTTTGGCCGATTATTACCCAAATATTTATGGTATCGTTTTCTGTAGAACTCGTCGCGAAGCGAAAGATGTAGCAGATAAATTGATGCAAGATGGTTACAATGCAGACGCATTACACGGAGATTTATCACAATCACAACGTGATCACGTGATGGAGAAATTCCGTAACCAAAACATTCAAATCCTTGTTGCAACAGACGTTGCTGCTCGTGGTATCGACGTAAATGAGTTGACTCACGTAATCAACTTCAATTTACCAGACGATCCAGAAGTTTATGTACACCGTTCAGGACGTACAGGACGTGCGGGTAACAAAGGGATTTCTATCATTATTTCAGGAGGACGTGAAGCGCGTAAAATTAGAGATTTAGAAAAATTAATTGCTTCTAAAATCGAGCCTAAAAACGTACCAACAGGGGCAGAAATCTGTGAAAAACGTTTAATTTCTTTAATCGATAAAATCGAGAATATCGAAGTTGATGAAGAATTAATCGAGCCTTACATGGAAACTGTAAACGAAAAATTGGCAAACTTAGATCGTGACGATTTATTAAAACGTTTCATGACAGTTGAGTTCAATTCTTTCTTAGAATATTACAAAAACACGAAAGATATTTCTTCTGAAGGAGATCGTGGTGATAGAGGAGATCGTTCTTCTAACCGCCGTGGAGGTCGTGATTTCTCTCGTTTCTTTATCAATATTGGTCAAAAACACAACTTACGTGTTCCAAACTTAATTGGTTTAATCAACGAGCAAACTCGTAACCGTAACATCGAAATCGGAAAAATTGAAATTTTACGTAATTTCTCTTTCTTCGAAGTTGATACACAATTCGAATCATTAGTGTTAGAATCTTTCAAAGATGCACAACGTGATGGTGTAGATTTAGATGTTCAAATCTCTAAACCAGAACCAAGACGTGGTGATGGTGAGCGTCGTGGAGGAGATCGTCGTCGTAATGACAGAGGAGGTGATTCTCGCGGACGTGGTTTCAATAGCCGTCGTGATAATGACCGCGAAAGAAGTGGAGGTTATCGTGGTGGAGATCGTGATCGCGGAGGAGACAGAGGTGGATTCCGTGGAGGAGATCGTGACCGTGATTCAAGAGATTCTAGAGGTGGAGATCGTGGTGGTTACCGCGGAGGAGATCGTAATAGAACTGGAAACTCAAGAAGAGGTAGAGATTAATATATTCTCAACAAATAATAACAAAAAGGATGATTTTATTAAATCATCCTTTTTTTATTCATAAAACTTCTGTTTGAATAAATAATTTTTCTATATTTATTCAAAACCACAAATAAATGACAGTACAAGAATTGTTTAACTCTATTCGATTATCCATCGAAGAAGAGAATTATACGCAATTAAAAGAAATTAAAATTTTTAAACCTGAAAAATTCAATTGGGTAAAGGATATTTTCGAACCTTATAATGTTGCTCAATTAGGAACTGAAAAAGGTTTGATTTGGAAGTATAACGAAAAAAGAGAAGATTATACTTTTCAGGATTTAGCCGATAAATACAATCAATTCTTAAACTATTTAAGAAACAAAGGAATTAAACAAGGAGACAAAATGTTTTCTCAAGTTCCATTATTACCGATTACTTGGATTGGTTATTTGGCTTCTATCAAAGGAGGATTAATTATTATTCCAGCCGCAACAACTTTAGAAGCACGTGATTTAACCTTTAGATTCGAATCTTCTTTTCCAGAAGTTGCTTTAGCAGATCAAGCAAATGCATCGAAAATAGATGAAGCCGAAGCAAAATTTGATAAAAAGATTAAGGTAAAATTAATTACAGAAGGCGAGAGAGAAGGTTGGACAAATATCAATGAGTTATGGAAAGAATCTACACAAGCTGAGGCTGAAGATACAAAACCAGACGATGATTTATTCTACTTCTTTACTTCAGGAACAACAGGAATGCCTAAAGTTGTGGTGCATACACATTACACTTATCCGCTTGGAGGCTTCACGACATCTTCTTGGGTAGGAATGAAAAAAGGCGATTTACATTACAATATTTCTCAACCAGGTTGGGCGAAATTCTTTTGGAGTAGTTTCTTTGCTCCGTGGAATATGGGTGCGACAATTTTGGGTTATCATGCAGATAAATTTGTTCCGAAAGAACAATTACAAACTATTCAGGATTTGGGTGTAACAACTTTTTGCGCGCCGCCAACAGCTTTGCGTGTATTGATTTTAGAAGATTTGAAAAGTTATGATTTCAAACTTCGTCAATGTGTTGCTGCTGGTGAACCTCTTAATCCAGAAATTATCGATGTTTGGAAAGAAGGTACAGGAATTACGATTCGTGATGGTTATGGACAATCAGAGTCTACTGCGATGATAGCGAATTTACCAAATGAGAAAATCAAATACGGATCGATGGGTAAACCTGCGTTTTTATACGATATTGTGATTGCAGATGATGATGGAAATATTGTACAAGATTGCGAAGAAGGAAATATTTGTGTTGTGCATAATGAAGAAACCATCAACGGAATTTTCAAAACTTATTTGATTCAGAAAGATAAAATGGCGAAAGTTTTCAAACATGGATTATATTATACTGGAGACAAAGCTTATAAGGACGAAGACGGCTATGTTTGGTTTGTTGGGCGTGATGATGATGTGATAAAAGCCTCTGATTTCCGTGTAGGACCATTCGAAGTAGAAAGTGCTTTATTGGAGCATGATTCCATTATGGAAGCTGCAGTTGTCGCTAGTCCGCACGATTTACGCAGTAATGCTGTAAAAGCTTTTGTGATTTTAGCGCCTGGTCATAAAGCGTCGGAAGAATTAGCGAAAGATATTTTTAGATATACAGAAGAGCATTTAGCACGTTATAAAATTCCGCGTATTGTGCAGTTTGTGGAGAGTTTACCAAAAACAATTTCAGGAAAAATACGTCGTGTGGAATTGCGAAACCAAGAAGCTGTCGATAAAAAGAATAAAACGATTTTACCAAACGAATATTTTCACGAAAAATATTAGTCGAGCTTAAAATTAACACACAAAAAAAAACCACTTCAAACGAAGTGGTTTTTTTTATTATCAAATAATTTTATAATTTTTCTTCTATGTATTCCTGAATTTTACTCGTAATAATTGGAACCGCTATCATAATCAATCCAGAAATTACAATTTTTGTAATTCCTTTCATTGGATATTTTTTTGAAGCTTTATCTCCAGCCCAATTTAATGCACTTTCAACTTTAGAAGAAGTGAAACTTGTATCAGATTTTAAATTTGTTACAAGACTTACTGCTTTGTTTACAAATGAATTATCGTGCTTATTTTCAGCAACTTTCATTTGCAATTTTAGTTTACGCTTTGCCATTCGCAAATCGTCTAAATTTTTTATCGCAGATATTTGTTCTTTATTCTTCATCGTCGTCTTCATCATCGTGGTTAGACATGGCTTCCATAGCGTTTTCTACGGCAATATTTGTCAAGAAAAGTTTTAATTTCTTTCTAAATAAAATAGAAAGAACCATCATTAAGAAATAAATTCCAGTTACAGTAAGAAAACCTAATCCTATATCATTAAAATAACCTCCTAAAATAAATCCTAATGCTAAACTTCCTAATAATAATATAAACAAAGAAAATACAGCAATAATTAATATATAAATACCGCTCGCCAGCATGTTGCTCAGCGAATCTACGAGATCATATTTTGCTAAAGTTATTCTATTATTAATATAAACTTTTAGTTCATTAAACATAAAATTGATTTATTTAAGACAAAGTTAATTATAAATTTTAAGGAATGTTGTGTTTCGAAGAAATTAAACTCCTACGTTTTCTTGAAACTCGTCTTTTAAATCTTCTTTTGTTTGGTTTGCTTTAGATTTTAAATCTTTTCCAGCTTCTTTTGCTTTAGAAACAAACTCATCTTTTTGCTCAACTAATTTTGATTTTACTTCATCTAGTTTAGCTTCTAATTCTTTTTTCGTTTTTTTCGCTTTATCAGAAAAATCATTCGCGTATTTGTCTAGCTCTTTTTTGTATTTGTCAGCTTCTTTTTTTAATTTTTTGCGAGTGTCTTTCCCTGATTCTGGTGCATATAATAAACCTACTACTGCTCCGATTGCTGTTCCGATTGCTAAACCTGCTAATAATTTAGTTGCATTATTTAATTTACTCATAATAAAGTTTTTTTTGAGATTAAACGTTTTTTATATTTACACTTTAAAATTACAAAAACAATACCAAAGAATTCAAATCAAATTTAAAAAATTACAATAAATGTTAATATTATCTGAAAAATCACAAAATATGCCAGCTTCTCCAATCAGAAAGTTGGTGCCATACGCAGATGCAGCGAAAAAAAGAGGAACGAAAGTTTATCACTTAAATATTGGACAACCTGATATTGAGTCGCCAAAAGCTGTTTTAGAAGGATTGAAAAATTTTCCTTCAAACATTATTTCTTATACGCACTCAGAAGGAACGTTGGAATATCGTCAGGCTTTGGCAGATTATTTTACAAATCGCGGAATTGAATTAACGCCAGAAAATTTTATTGCAACATTAGGAGGTTCGGAAGCTTTATTATTTATTTTCGGAATTATTGCAAATCCAGGAGATGAAATTATTATTCCAGAACCTTTTTATGCAAATTATAATGGATTTACATGTGAAAACGATGTAAATATTGTTCCAGTTCCATCTACAATCGAAAATAATTTTGCTTTACCATCTGTTGAGGAGTTTGCAAAAAAAATTACAGATAAAACACGTGCGATTTTAATTTGTAATCCAGGAAATCCAACAGGTTATGTATATTCGAAAGAAGAATTAAATCAATTAAAAGATTTGGTTTTAGAGCATGATATATATTTAATTGCGGATGAAGTTTATGCAGAATATTTATATACAGAAGAAGAATTTACATCTGTTTTAAGTTTCCCAGAACTGAAAGATAATGCAATTGTAATTGATTCTGAATCGAAACGTTTTTCTTTATGTGGAGCACGTTCTGGAGCTTTGATTACACGTAACGAGAAATTCTTAAAAGCTGCGATGTTATATGCTCAAGCGCGTTTAAGTCCAGTTGAAATTTCTCAGTACATTGCAACATTAGCACACAGAAACGTAGGAACTTATTTTGAAGATTGTCGTACAGAATATTTAAAACGTCGCAACACTTTGGTAAAAGGTTTACAACAAATTCCAGGTGTTGTTTGTCCAAATCCAAAAGGAGCATTTTATTGTATGATTCAATTACCTGTAGATAGTGCAGAAAAATTTGCAATCTGGTTATTAGAATCTTTCTCATCAAATGGAGAAACAGTAATGTTGGCACCAGGAGCAGGATTTTATTCAACTCCAAATTCAGGAATTCAAGAAGTTCGTTTGGCTTATGTTTTGAAAGAAGAAGATTTGGTTCGTTCTGTCGAAATTTTGAAAGAAGCTTTAGAACAATATCCAGGAACAATTAGATCATAAGAAAAATACGAAGATGGAAATCATCGAAAATTATTCATTAAAATTATATAACACATTTGGAATAGAAGCGAAAGCAAAATATTTTGCTGATGTTGCAACTATTCAAGATTTGCGAAAAGTTTTGGTTTTTCGTCGTCAAAAAGATTTACCTATTTTATTTATAGGAGGAGGAAGTAATATGCTTTTTGTAGACGATTTCCCTGGAATTGTGTTAAAACTGAATTTGAAAGGAATCGAAATTATCAATGAAGATGATGATTTTGTGTATGTAAAAGCGCAAGGAAGCGAGAATTGGCACAATTTTGTTGAATGGACGTTGCAAAATGATTTCGGAGGATTAGAAAATCTTTCGTTGATTCCTGGAAATGTTGGTACTGCACCGATGCAAAATATTGGTGCGTATGGCGTAGAAGTAAAAGATTATATCGAAGAAGTTCAGACATTAGTTTTAGAAACGGGAGATGAGCGTAATTTTACAAATGAAGAATGTCATTTTGGTTACCGTGAATCTGTTTTCAAAAATGAATTGAGAGGTCAATATGTCTTGGTGGCAGTTACGTTTAAACTGACAAAGAAAAATCACAAACTTCATGTGGAATATGGTGCAATAAAATCTGAATTGGAAAAGGAGCAAATTTTTGATCCAACGATTCAAGAAATTAGTGCAGCTGTGATCAAAATTCGTCAAAGTAAATTACCAGATCCTTCGCAAATAGGGAATTCGGGAAGTTTCTTTAAAAATCCTGTGATTTCGAATGAAGAATTTGCTGAGATTGAAAAACTTCATCCAGAAATTTCTCATTACAAAACTGATTTAGGTGTAAAATTAGCTGCTGGTTGGTTAATAGAACACGCAGGTTGGAAAGGAAAACGTTTTGGAGATGCGGGAGTTCACGACAAACAAGCTTTGGTCTTGGTGAATTATGGAAATGCAACAGGACGCGAAATATATGATTTGTCTGAACGAATTATAGAAGATGTGAAAGCCAAATATGGCGTAACATTGGTTAGAGAAGTCAATATTATACAATAAATTAAATCCCGCTTTCGGCGGGATTTTTTTTTATTCTTCTTTATTAATTTTTAATTTAGAAATACCAAGAATTAATGTAATTGCGAAAACTATGTATAAAAGTTTTTCGAGAATATTTGTAACTATATTTAGTTCATAAATTGAAACACCAAAATATTCTTTTATAGCCAATCTTATTATTGATAATAGTAATATAGAAATTGTTATGAAAATTAGATAATTACTAAAAATTATTTTTTTCTGTGAGCAACAATAGAAATAATTAATAATAAAATATCGAATTCAAAGTGAAGGGCTAAAATTACTTTAGTATACAAAATAAAAAAATCCGGATCCATATATTTATTTATAATTTGTAATAATCTCCACAATTTTATCCAAACCATCGGTTAAAGCAGCAGGACCAGGTTGTAAAATCAATTCAGATTTTATTTCGTATAACTGATTTTGTTGAACAGCTTTTACAGTTTCGAAACCAATTCGTTGTTTTACTTTTTCGGGTTTGAACATTTTACCACACCACGAACCGATAATAATTTCTGGATTTCGTTCTATTACTTGTTCGTCTAACAAAATGCGATCTTTTGCCAAAGCTTTATTTTTGAGTTCTGGAAAAGCTAATTTTCCACCAGCAATTTCAATCAAATCATTTACCCAAGCACTTCCCGAAATAATTGGCTCGTCCCATTCTTCAAAAAAAACGGTTGGATGATAGGGAAGGAGAGCAGCTTGTTGTTTTACTTCTTCGAGTTTCTTTTCGTAAGATTCGACTAATTTTAAGCCTTTTTCTTGGCAGCCAATCAATGACGTAAATTGTAAAATCATGTTTAAAATTTCATCAACTGTTCGATGATTAAAAATAAAAACATTAATTCCTCTTCTAATTAATTCTGCTGCTATATCAGCTTGCAAATCCGAATATCCTACAACCAAATCTGGCTTCAAATTGAAAATATCTTCAAATTTTGCATCTAAAAAAGTTGAAACTTTAGGTTTTTCTTTTCGTGCTTGTGGCGGACGATATGTAAATCCACTAATTCCTACTAAACGATGTTGTTCGTTAATATTATACAGAATTTCGGTTCCTTCTTCGGTTAAGCAAACAATGCGTTGAGGATATCGATTTGATGACATTTAATTATGATTAATAATAACTAAAATTAAGATTAAAATATGTAAAATAAAAAGACCACTTGCAAAAGTGGTCTTTAGATTAAGTTTTCAGCTTAAATTATATATTTTTTGAATTTGCACAGCTGTAATCAACTAGACCATCGTTTGGAATATCTTTTAAAATATCCAATAAATAATCCCAGAATTTTTGAACTGAAGCAATTTCTACTTTTTCGTCAGGAGAGTGAGCGCCAGAGATATTTGGACCGAAAGAGATCATATCCAAACCTGGGTAATTTGTTCCAATAATTCCACATTCTAAACCAGCGTGACATGCCACAACTTTTGGTTCTTCTCCGAATTTTGAAACATAAATACCTTTCATCAATTCTAAAATTTCTGAATGAGTATTTGCTTTCCAACCAGGGTAAGATCCAGAGAATTTAACATCGAAACCACCTAATTCGAAACCAGCTTTTAATGTTTGTGCTAATGCTTCTTTACCAGATTCTATAGAAGAACGAGTCAAACATAAAACACGAGCGTTTCCGTCAATAACTTCTACGCGAGCCACATTGTTAGACGTTTCTACTAAACCTTCAACATCTGGACTCATTCTGTAAACACCATTGAAAGCTGCCATAATTGTTTGAACAAAAACTTTAGAATCTTGTGCTGACATTGCTGAAGTCGCATCAGTTGGTTCTAATGTAATCACCATTTTAGGTTCTTTCGTTTCGTATTCTTCAATAATTTCTGCGCGTAAAGTTTCGTAAGACGCTTTGAAAGCATCCACTTTATCTGTAGGAATTACAATGTTTGCCCAAGATTCGCGAGGAATGGCGTTGCGTAAACTTCCACCTTCCATATGAGCGATTTGTAAGCCAAATTCAGTTGCAGCATTTAATAAACGAGCAATCAATTTGTTCGAATTTCCTAAACCTTCGTGAATTTGCATTCCAGAGTGTCCACCGTTCAAACCTTTTAATGTTAAGGTAAAAGCAGTTCCGTTAGTAGCTTCTACCGTATAAGATTTTGTTGCCGTTACATCAACTCCACCAGCACAACCAATGTCTAATTCGTCATCTTCTTCTGTATCTAAATTCAACAAGATTTTACCAGATAAGAATCCAGCTTTCAAACCTAAAGCACCAGTCATTCCAGTTTCTTCGTCAATCGTGAAAAACGCTTCAATAGCTGGATGAGGAATTTCTTTCGATTCTAAAATTGACATAATTGTCGCAACTCCAATTCCGTTATCAGCACCTAAAGTTGTTCCATTTGCCGTAACAAATTTTCCATCTTCAATCAACATTTCAATTCCTTGTGTCTCAAAATCGAATGTAACATCATTATTTTTTTGACAAACCATATCCAAATGCGATTGCATCACCACTTTTTTACGGTCTTCCATTCCTGGATAAGCTGCTTTTTTGATCAAAACATTTCCTACTTCGTCCGTTTCGACAGGTAAACCTAAGTCTTCACCAAATTTGATGATAAACTGACGAACTTTTTCTTCTTTTTTAGAAGGTCTTGGAACTGAGTTCAATGCTGAAAAGTTTTTCCAGATTGCTTTTGGTTCCAAATTAAGAATATCGTTATTCATTGTTTGTTTTTTTATTGTTCCTCAAAGTTACGGAATTGCAACAATATAGTTTTTAAAAAAATGATGATATTAAACTTACATGTGTAAGTATCTAGAGTTAATTACTTTTTGCTTTTCTCATTTAATTCAGATAACAATTCATTATTCTGTAATCTTCCCCTTGTTAA
>NZ_DEVJ01000004.1:0-22058 GCF_002362875.1 Empedobacter sp. UBA3239
AAAATTCAGGGGGATATCCACTATATTAAAATATGTAAAAACACCAATCATAGTTTGTACTCTGTAATAATTATCCTTATCTCCTCCTGTGCAATTTTCATTACTTTCACCATTCTGGTCTTCACATAAATCTTTTTTAAAATCAGTGAGACCTTTAGATGAAATTTCGTTTAAAAACATATCAAATTCTTCAAAAGTTTCAAAATTTATAGAATTTGATTGAATTATTTTATAATTCAATTCATTATTAATATTTTTTGGAATAAAAAAATTCTTATTTTTTGTTAAAATATATTTATCAAGTTCTGCCTTATTAGTGATTTTAATTTTTTATGAATCATAATAATTTGAGTCGTCTGAATTTTGACAAGAAGATATTAAGGTTGTTATTAGGAATAGTATTAATATTTTATTAGAACTTTTTTTTTTAATAAATTTTATAATAAAATAAATTAAGGTAAATAAAATTATAATAAATCCTAATTGCCAAATGATAATTTTAATATTCATAGTTATTATTTTAATTATTTTTTTTTAAAGATTAAATTATCTACCAGCTAAATAGGCAACAGATCCAATTCCTACACCTGCTCCAAAAGCAGCAACAGCAGCTCCTGCAACTGCTTTAGCTGATACAACTATACCAAAACAAATAGGAACGAAACCTCCATCAGTAGAAACTTGTTCTTCAAAACCTAATTCCTTTAGATTAAAACTTTCTATATTTTTCATAGTAATAGATTTTAAATCATTTTTTAATTACCTAAACGATTAGGTTGTAACAATAATATAAAGATTTTTTCAAGAAAAAAAACAATAAACATAAATTAGAAAAAGTATCTATATGAATATTTAAAAACGGATAATATTCTAATTATTTATCAAAATAAGATAATTTAACATAATCATTATTATACACCTCTTTTAAATGGCTTAAAACTTTGATATTGTGAGAGTACCGTCTTGAATAAACGAGTTTGAGTTTGAAAACGCTCTGAAAACCACATTTTACCGTTGGATGTAGATATTCGTACGAGACAAAATTATTTTTTTTCGTACTAATTTTTTACTGTAACGTTATTATTTTTTTTATAAATCCCTATAGAGTTTATTCGTGGTTTCTTCGACCGTTCTTCGACGAGAATGCCGTTTTTCCGAAGGATTGTCGAAGAATGGTCGAACGAAGGTCGAACAAAGGGAAAATCGACTAAAAATTCATTTTTCTTCTATCTACGATTAATAGTAGCTTGTATAGAATTTTGTTTTTTCTTAAAAGTGTAGTTGCATAAAAAAGTAATGGACAGAACTGGACAAATGTGGACAAATGTGGACAAATGTGGACACAAAAAGGTGATTTTGTAATTTGTATGGTATAATTTGTTATATTATAGCGTTTAAGTTTAAAATGAACTTTGATTAGAATAATAACTATTTGTCAGCAATAAATTATTAGAAGTATAAAGTAGTTTTATATATTTTTTTGAAACTGTAAAAATGCAACATTATTCAGTAGAAATAATATTTCTAAAAAGTTAAATTGTTTATATTTGATAGTTTGAACTCACATTTTAAGAAAACTATGAAGAAATTTATTTTAAGTTTAGCTGTCTTGGCGATGAGTGCATATTCGTATGCGCAGCAAATTACACTTGAAGGAATTTATGGCGGTAAATACCGAGAAAACTCATTATATGGTGTAAATTCATTGAATGATGGCGAAAATTATACAATTCTTACAAAAGACGGATTGGTAAAACGTTCGTATGAATCGACATTGAAAAAAGGTCAGACTTCTGATGTAGTTGTCGTTCCTGGAAAGTTTGAAGGTTATGAATTTAGTTCTGATGAGCGTTACGTTTTATTGCAAACTAATTCGCACCAAATTTATCGCCATTCGTTTACAGCAAAGTTTGAAGTGTATGATACACAAACAAAATCGAAAGTATTGTTATTTGATGGAAAAGGAATTCAAGAGCCTTTGTTTTCGCCAGATGCTTCTAAGGTAGCTTTTGCTTTTGAGAATAATTTATACATTCAAGACTTAAAATCGAACAAGGTAATTCAAGTTACAACGGATGGTAAAAAGAATAATATTATCAACGGGATCAACGATTGGGTTTATGAAGAAGAGTTTGGTTTCGTAAGAAATTTTGATTGGAATGCTGATGGAACGTCTTTGGCTTATGTTCGTTTTGACGAATCGAAAGTGAAAGAAATTAATATTCCGATTTACCACAATAATCTTTATCCACAAGAATTACGTTACAAATATCCAAAAGCAGGACAAGACAATTCGGAAGTTTCGTTACATGTTTTTGATACGAAGAATAACTCAACTGCAAATGTTAATTTAGGCGGAGTTCAGAATTATTACATTCCGAAAATTAAGTTCTCTTCAAAAGCGAATTTATTAACGGTTGTAACGTCTAACCGTCATCAAAATAATGTAGATGTTTCGTTTTATGATATCAACACGAAAAAAGTAAATAAATTATTTACTGAAACAAATAAAGCGTGGATAGAAACGGATAATTTAACATTAGAATTTTTAGCAGATAATTCGTTCTTATGGACTTCTGAGCGCGATGGAAATAACCATATTTACCATTATGCAGATAGCGGAAAGCTAATTAACCAAGTGACGAAAGGAGATTGGGAGGTAACGAATTACTATGGGTATAATCCTGGTAATAAAACACTTTATTATCAATCAAACTCAAATAATGGAAAACGTATTTCGACAGAAAGACAAATTTCTTCGGTTAGTTTAGATGGTAAGAAAACAACAATGTTGACGAAAAATAATGGAACAAATTCGGCTGCTTTCAGTAAGAATTTTACGTATTTCATTAATACTTTTTCGAATACAACAACTCCAAAAACAATTAGTTTGGTTGAATCTAAATCTGGAAAAGATTTGGGTGTTATCGTTGACAATACTTCTTTAAAAGATAAATTGACTACAGATAATATTGGAACAAAAGAATTATTTGTGTTGAAAACGACAGCAGGAAACGAATTAAATGCTTACGTAATCAAACCAAAAAACTTTGATCCAACCAAAAAATATCCAGTTTTGATGTATCAATATTCTGGACCAGGTTCTCAGAATGTAAATAATGCGTATTTCAACTCAAATGATTATTGGCACATGATGTTGGCACAAGAAGGTTATATCGTTTTCTGTGTTGACGGTCGTGGAACGGGATACAAAGGAGAAGATTTCAAGAAGCAAACGTATTTACAATTAGGAAAATATGAGGTAGAAGATCAAATTGCTGCGGCAAAAGAAATTGGTAAATTACCTTATGTGGACAAATCTCGTATCGGAATTTGGGGTTGGTCTTATGGAGGATTCATGGCTTCGAATGTATTATTCAAAGGAAATGATGTGTTCAAAGCGGCGATTGCTGTTGCTCCTGTAACAAACTGGCGTTATTATGATTCTGTTTATACAGAGCGTTTTATGCGTACACCAGAAGAAAATGCATCTGGTTATGATGACAATTCACCAATTAATTATGCAAACGAGTTGAAAGGTAATTTCTTATTAATTTCTGGTTCTGCTGATGATAATGTGCATCCACAAAACACATTCGAATTATCGGAAGCGTTGGTACAAGCGAACAAAGATTTTGATATGGCAATTTATACAGATAAAGATCACGGGATTTATGGTGGAAACACGCGTATTCAGCTTTACCGTAAAATGACAAACTTTATCAAGAAGAATTTGTAAGAAAAAAGCTGTATTTATTAGAATACGCCAATGAATAAGATGAAACATTATTCAAATTGACAAAAATCATACATTAAATAAAAAAAACCTCTGCATTGTCGGAGGTTTTTTTTATTTTCGTTGATTGCTAATAAAATCTAAATGATATATTAGCGCTTAGTTAAAGAAATTATGAGTCAAAAATTAACTTTAGAGCAAATTCAAAACTTTGAAGGGAAATACCCAAAACAGCTTTGGCATTTGTTTATGGTAGAAATGTGGGAGCGTTTCTGCTTCTACGGAATGAGAGGAGTTCTTGCCATTTTTATGGTAGATATGTTGGGATTAACGGATGCAGAATCAAATTTAAAATATGGAGCAATCCAAGCTTTTGTTTATGCATTTACTTTTATTGGAGGTATTTTTGCAGATAGAATCTTAGGGTTCAAAAAATCATTAATCTTCGGAGGGTTGGTAATGGTTGCAGGAAACTTATTAATTGCAACAGATCCTCATCAATTTTTCTATTACGGAATTACATTAAGTATTATTGGAACAGGTTTTTTCAAACCAAATATTTCTTCGATGGTTGGAGAACTGTACAAAGCTGATGATCCAAGACGTGATGCTGGATTCGGTTTATTTTATTCAGGGATTAATATAGGTGCATTTTTAGGAGGTATAGTTTGTGTTTATTTAGGTAAACAAGTTGGTTGGAATTATGCTTTCTTAGCGGCTGGTATCGTAATGATAATTGGAGTTGTTTTATTCTTATTTATCCGTAACGAGCTGGGACCAATTGGAGATTCTCCACTTGAAAAAATGGATCCTAAGAAAAGATTAATTAGAGAAGTAGCCGTATATGTAGGAGCATTGGTTTGTATTCCTTTAATTTTTATCATGATTCATAATACAGCATACACAGATATGTTTATGTTTATTGTAGGACCATTGGCAATTATTTATTATTTAATTCAATTATATAAAATACCAAGTTCTAAAGAAAAAAGTAAGTTTATCGCTGCTTTTATCATGATTACATTCTCTATTTTATTCTTTGCAATTTTTGAGCAAGCAGGAGGTTCTTTAGCTTTGTTTGCAAACAAAAACTTACATTCAACTTTATTTAGCGTTCCATTAGATCCAAACATTGTGAATAATAGTGCAAACTCATTGTATGTTATTATTTTCTCACCTTTATTAGGTTTAGTTTGGTTATGGATGGCGAAAAAGAAAATTGAGCCAAACACAGTTGTAAAATTTGGTTTAGCTTTCTTGATGTTAGCAGGGGCTTATTATATCTTCTATTCTTTAAGATTTTTTGCTGACGAAAATGGATTATCATCATTAGAAATATTTGCATTAGCATATTTTGCAGTTACAATTGCAGAGTTGTGTTTATCACCAATTGGATTATCAATGGTAACAAAATTATCTCCAAAACACTTAGGAGGAATGATGATGGGATTATGGTTCTTAGCATCTGCTTACGGGCAATATTTAGCAGGAATCTTAGGAGCTGGAATGTCAGACCCAAGTCCAACAGCATCTTTAACAGATAAATTAATGGCTTATACAGATGGTTATCAACAATTGGCAATTTACTCTTTAGTTGCAGGTGTTGTTGTCATCGTATTGTCTCCATTTATTCGTAAATTAATGCAAGACGTAAAATAACTTTTAAGATATACTTTTAACAAACAAACATGAGTTCAAAATCAGAAAATTTCTTTGATTCAAAAGTACTTGGGCATCCGTCAGGGTTGTTCGTGCTTTTCTTTACAGAGATGTGGGAGCGTTTTTCATTCTACGGAATGCGCGTTTTATTAATTCAGTTTTTAACAGCTGCAGTTATTGGGTTAAATCCAGGTTGGGAATGGTCTATAGAAAAAGCAACTGCTTTATATGGAACATACGCAATGTTATTATACATTACGCCCATCTTTGGAGGTATTATTGCCGATAAATACATAGGTTATAGATGGGCAGTTGTAATTGGTGCGATTATTATGACTCTTGGTCATGCATTCATGGCTTTTGATACACCTATCTTTTTATATTTAGGATTGGCGTGTTTGGTTATTGGAACAGGATTCTTTAAACCAAATATGACATCTATCTTATCAGAAATGTACAAAGACTTTCCTGAGAAAAAGGATGGTGCTTATACAATTTTCTACATGGGAGTTAACGCTGGTGCATTCTTCGGAATGATGTTGTGTGGATTCTTAGCAGAAAAAGTAGGATGGCACTGGGGATTTGGTTTAGCTGGAATCTTCATGTTATTAGGAACATTACAGTTCTGGTTAGCAAAACCATTATTTGGGTATATCGGTGAGGTTCCTTCAAAAACAGGAAATCAAATTACTGCTGATGATGATACACCAAAATACGAACCAGGAGAAAAACCAAATCCTTTTACAGTATTAGATCAAGTATTGATCGTTATTATGACGCTTTTAGGATTAGGATATGCGTTCAATGATCCGTTAAATGCAATTGGTGGAATTAACTTATTCCCATTCTCTATCGGAGGATTATCAGGACAAAATGTCGTTATTTTAGTAGCATTATTCTTGTTCTTCTTTGTGGTAATTCGTCGTTTGGCAAATTATACAAAAGTGGTTCGTGATCGTATGATTGCGGTAATTATTTTTGCTTTCTTCGTTATCTTCTTCTGGATGTCTTTCGAACAAGGAGCTACATCATTAGTAATCTTTGCGCGTGATAATACAGAACGTAACTTAATTGGAGGTGCTGCAATGGCATTCAACGTTTTCAATACATTATTAACAGTTGTTCCATTATTGTTCATCTCGTATGTATTGATTTTATTAGCAAAACAAACATTTAAAAAAGCGGCTTTATCTAATGTTGTTTTAGCGTTTACTTTCTTAGGAATTTGGGCTGCTGCAATTTGGATGTTAAACTATAACTGGACTTCTCACTCTTACGATGTTTCTTACCAAGCAATTGAAACGGCTAAATTAGACGACGCTGGTAAACAAGTGATGAACGAAGAAGGACAACCTGTTTTTGATAAAACACCAGTTACGGCTTCTTATGTGGCAAACTCTACAGATAAAATTGTAACTGAAACAATTAATTTAGCTTCTCAAGACGCTTTAACAAAAGGATCTGATATTAATATTCACAAAGAAGGAGATAAATTTGTATTAGTTTCTCCAGAAAGTTTAGTGAAATTAGATACTGAATATAAAAATCAAAATAAACCATCTGAAGTTGTTCCTGCGAAAGTAGCAGAGATTAAAGATTCTCAAGTAGAAATTACCGTTTCTTGGTTCTCTACATTAAACTCTTTCTTCATCATTGCATTAGCTTCGTTAGTTTCTCGTGTTTGGGATTCTAAATACAACCCATCAGCTTCTGTAAAATATGGTTTAGGATTAATCATTATGGCAATCGGATTCGGATTCTTAGCTTTCGGTTCTTACGGAATTTCAGAAGGTGTTAGAGTTTCTATCATCTGGTTAGTATTAGCTTATTTATTCCATACATTGGGCGAACTCTGCTTATCTCCAGTTGGACTTTCGTACGTATCGAAATTAGTTCCAGCACGTATGATTGCATTTATGTTCGGAATGTGGTACCTTGCAATTGCAATTGGTAACAAATTGGCAGCCATTTTAGGAGGTCAAATCGAAAATATTACCAAAGAATATTCGTTATCAACTTTCTTCTTAATCTTTACAATTGTACCAATTGTAGCAGGTTTAATCGTTATCGCATTAAATCCAGTTATGAAGAAATTGATGCACGGAGTTAAATAATAAAGATTGAAATTTATGAAATCAAGCTTAGCAATCGCTGCCCTAATTTTATCATCATTTCTTTTCGGACAAGAAATTAAATGGTTATCATTAGACGAAGCAACAAAGGAAATAAAAGCACATCCAGAAAAACCTGTATTGATTAATTTTTATACAACTTGGTGTGGATTCTGTAAGCGTTTGGACAAAGAAACTTTTACAGATAATAAAGTCGCAGATTATGTAAACAAAAATTACATTGCGGTAAAATTTGATGCAGAAACAAAGGATATGGTAAAATTTATGGGAATTCAGTACACCTATATTGCACCTGCTAAAGCGAATTATATGGCATATGCCTTTACAAACGGACAATTGAGTTATCCTGCAACTGTTTTGATGAACGGAAAAGGAGATATCAACAAAGTCGTTTTGGGTTATCGTAGTTCAACAGATTTCATAAACGATATTAAAATTTAATCGAGAAATAACCTTGTTGAGAGGTTTTCCATAAAACAGAATCAGAAGTTTTTTCGAGTTCTGTAACAATAGAAGGGTAGTTGCTGGCATCAGCAATTACCCTTTTTAAATTTTCATTATTTTCGAAAGGATAAAGATTTGATTGATGAATTAACACATAAAAAGGAGTATCAGAATGTTCTTCATTTAATAAGAGCTTAAATGACTTCGTTTCAATAGAATTTGGATGTTTGATAAAATGTTGATGTTTAAAGTCTGAATCATAAGAGTAGAAACTAACATCTTTTATTCTTTCGTGGATTTTATATGGTTTAATCGTAAAATTATATGTTTTTTCATCTAAAGGATTTTCACTTAAAATGCTTAAACTTCGTTGATTTCTTATGCCGATAATACTATTCTTGTATTGATTAAAAACGATTAATTCATTCGAATGATTGAGTTGATTAATTTGGTGAAATCGTTCCACTTGAATTAGAAATAAAGAAATTAAACAAACAAATAATGCTAGTTTAGATTTTTTTAGGAACAATGGTTTTGATGCATATAAAATAACGCCAATCAAAATTGCGGTAAATAAACTGATGTAAACATCTTTTGCAATAAACTTGAAGTTCGCTAACCAATAAATATATTGATTTGAGTAATAGATAAAATGATTGAAAATCCATGTATAGATTGGAATATTAAGATCGAAAATGATGAGAAGAATACTAATTATTCCGCCACAAATCATAAAAAAGGAAGCAGGAATCAAGACTAAATTTCCAAATAAAAACAATCCTGAAAATTGATTAAAATACAAGACCGAAATTGGTAAAGTTCCTAATTGAGCAGATAAACTTGTTTCAATCATAATCTTGATTTTCTTCAGGAAACTATTTTTAACTTTCCAATAATACTCAAAAATTGGATTGAGCCAAACAATGAAAAAGACCGCTGAAAAACTCAATTGAAAGCCAACATCAAACAAATAATTAGGTTGAAAAACTAGAATGATAAAAGCAGAAAGTGAAAGTGTGTGAAAAATATTTTTTGGTCGGTTGAGTAATTCGCTAATATAATAAATGGTAATCATCAACGCAGAACGAAAAACTGGCGGTTGTAATTCGACATAAAAAGCAAAGATCCAGATAAATATTAAGCTAATAATTATTCTAATTTTTCGACCTTGTTTTAGCTTTAATAATGGTTGTAAAACGAATTGTAAAATCATGTAAATCATCATCACATGTAAACCAGAAATGGATAAAATATGCACAACTCCTGTTGCTACATAACTTTGATTGAGTTCTTGCGAAAGCTCTGTTCTATCACCCAAAAGCATAGACGAAATAATCGCTCTACTTTCAAGGGAATAACCTTGTTCTGTTAGTTCTTTTCGAATCTTGACTTTCGATTTGGCAACCCAATTTCGAAATCCATTTCCTTCTTTGTGAATAGAAATAATTTCATTTGTAAAGATTTGAGAATAAATTCGTTTTCTGTTTAAGAAACGTTTATAATCAAATTGATATGGATTTAACGGTTCTTGGATTTCTCTTTTTTCTCCTAAAATTATGATTTCATCATTGGGATATAAAATTTGTTGTTGAGGTTTGATATGAAGTAAAATTTGCTCATTCGTTTCAATATCTTTTACAACGTAATTGGTATATTTTTCGGTAGAATTAGAACTATAAACGACTTTTAGTAAATGAATTCTCGAAACAGATTCGAAATCAATTTTTGAATGTCTATTATAATTTTGATGAATATAATAGCCTAAAATCATCGAAATGCCTAAAAAAGTGATTATATTTTGACGATTATTATTTTTTAACAAAGAGATAAAAAGTAGAATAATTAATGAAAAAAATATAATTCGTAAATTTGTAGCAGGAATTAATAATTCGGATAAAATTATTCCGATTGAGAAACAAATTGTTAGGGTAAAAAAGAGATACTTTTTCATCCTAATAATTTATAAATTTTTTTACAAATAGTAGGTTTTAATTATTTGTAAATGAATTGATTAAAAAAATAAAAAAATGAAGAAGATTCTTATATTAATTGTGTTATTTTTTACTCAAATGGCAATGGCTCAAATTGATGTAAAACTATCAATCACAAACCTTAAGAAAATGAAAGGAAATTTGGCTATAGAGTTTTATAGAAATGTAGAAAATTATACAAAAGGTCAAAATGCATTCAAAAAATTGTACGTTCCAGTTGCTGATATAGACAAGTATGAAACGGTTTTTAAAGATATTGAGCCAACATTTTATGCGGTAAAAGTGTATTTGGATACGAACAATAATAAACAGCTTGATAAAAGTTTTTTGGGTGTGCGTAAAGAACCGTATGGTTTTTCTAAGAATTTAGATCCTATTTTGCGTGAGCCAACTTTTGAGGAAGCCAAAGTGGATATGACTGAAGAAAATAATACAATTGTAATCAAATTAAACAATAACAAAGGCGAAGAATAATCTTCGTCTTTTTTTGTTAAAATTTAATTGAAAAACCTATATTCAATCCTAATAAAGAAGGATTTTTAGCATCTACATTTTTCAATGGATTTAGCATATATCTATAATTTGGTTCCAAATTTATACTTGATTTATTTGATAAATTATACTCTAACTTAACTCCAGCGTTAGCGCTATAACTCGAATTATTTAAGTTATTTGCTTCGCCTAATTTATAATTTGATCTTGTATTAGTATCAGCTAATGAAATAGAATTTTTCGTTACAGCAAAATAACTTCCTCCCGCTATTGCTATAATATTGAATTTATCAAAACTTGCCAATTTATATTCAACTTCTAATGGAACTTCGATGTAATGAACTTTTTGTTCCATAGTATTGGTTTCAGAAGACAACATGGTCATTGTTGTATGTGATATATTATCACCTACAACTCGAATATTCGAATGATATGTGATATTGTTAGATGATTTTGGCATGCTTGCAGAAAGTGCATAAACACCTGTATTGATTCCCGAATTTATATTGGTTGTATTTTGTTCCAACTCAACTTTTGCAATTCCCGAACGAACATTTATCTTATCATTTAATCGAACAGAAACTTTTGCGCCATAAGCAACTGTAATGTTATTTTTGATGTTGTAATCATTAAATTCATTTGCTAAAATAGATTTTGATTCTAACACTTTTGTTGGATTGATGTACGAAGAAATCGTCAGAAGTGGAGATTTCTGTTTGATTTCTACTTTCTCTTTCTTTTTTTCCTCTTCTTGAAGAACTAATTCTAATGGTTTTTCTTCTAAAATTTTAGGATTAGTTTCTTTTTCAGAAACTTCATTTTTTGGATTGATTGAAGAATTATTTTGTACAAAATTATCTTTTTGAGTTGAATTCTTTTGAGATAATTCTAGTGTTTTATCTTCTTTTTGATTTGGAATTGTATTCGAAAATAAAGTTGATTCTCCAATTATATTTTCAAAATATGAACTTGAACTTTGAATTGTTTTTTGATTTGATTTAGAAGATTTTTTTACAGAAGAAACAATCTTATTATCAAAAGACTTTTCATTTGTATGTTCAATATTATTCCAATCTTTTTTGATAGATTCTTTAGAAGTCGATTTTGTTTTTACAACTTCATTAGTCGGCATATGATTAACGTTAATTGTATCATTTTGATTAAAATAATAGATAGAAATTCCCACAACTAAACATGCCGCAGTAGAACCAATCCAATAAAATAAAGGAATGATTCGTTTTTTCTTTTCTTTCTCGTCTAATTTCTCCTGAATATTTTTCCAAGCATCCAAAGGAGGAAGTTGTGGTTGCGAGAGTTTATCTTTAATATGTTGATCAAATTTGTTCATCTTCTGTGACAGTTTTTAATTGATTGAGTTTTTGTTTTAATAAATTTCGTGCTCTTGATAAGTTTGATTTTGAAGTTCCAACCGAAATGGTCAGCATTTCTGCAATTTCTTGGTGCGAATATTCTTCAAAAACGTAGAGGTTAAAAACTTGCCTATATTGTGGTGGAAGATTATGAACGGCTTCTAACAACTGTTGATAATCAAAATCTTCTTCAACTTCGTCGTCATCTTCCTGTGTGATAATGAGATTTTCGAAATCTTCAAAAGGTAAATTATTCTTCTTTTTTAGTTTTTCTAAATTAAGATTTACCATTATCCGTTTCATCCAACCTTCAAAAGATCCTTCGAATTTGAATTGATTTATTTTATTGAAGATATGAATAAAACCCTCTTGAAAAATATCTTGCGCATCTTCATAATTTTCGGCATAACGAAGACAGATCGAGAACAAAACAGGTGAAAACTCAACATAAATTTCTTCTTGAGCTTTTCTATTTTGTTCTTGACATTGCTTGATTAAAATTTCAAGAGAGTCACTATTCAAAACTTATTGGACTTTATTTTTCTTTGATATTTAACACAATTGAGTCATAAATTGGTTCAGTTGAATTTGGTTTATTTCCCGTCCAAAATCTTAATGTGTACTCACCAGCTTCTTTAGGTGTAAACTTCAAAGTTTTTGTTTCGTACGAAGTATTTTGCGTGCAGTTTCCATTACTTTGACTTGCATAAACACCAATGTTGTGTTTAAAAGTTGTACTTCCTTGTAAAGAGCTAAATTGAATAAAATTTTGACAAGAATTTGTTTTTTCGTACGTTACTCGAATATTTGTAGTTTTTCCTACTGGCTGAATAGAGTCTTCATGAACATTAATTGCCGTTGTTGCTAAAAAACCATAATTCATATAATCTGAGTCATCATTATTTAAACAACTAAATGTTGATAAACCTAAAATACCTACCAAAGCAAACATGCTTAATCTTTTCATTAATTTCATTGTATGAGTTTTAATCGTTATAAAAATAAGATATAGATTTTAGAAAAGGTTGCGTGAAAGAATAAGAAATTAATATATAGAATAAGAAAACCCCTTGAAAATCAAGAGGATTACTTTGTTAGAATAGGTGTAAACTTTAATTAAGTCAATCCTGAAACATTTTAATAATTAGATCTGAATGACATCTATAGCTTACAAGATTAAAAAAACAATAAAAGGTTGCGTCAAACTTTTACTTTTTTTTAATTATTTTTTTAAGTCCTCAGTAATTAGTGAAGCGGTTCTTTCTGAAGCGCCAATTCCACCAAGTTTATGATACAATTCTTCGTAGCTTTTCATGATTTTTTCACGTTTAGGAGAATTTAAAATTAAATCTAATTCTCGTTTGATATTTTCGTAAGTTAAATCATATTGAATTAACTCTTTCACTACTTCTTCGTCCATAATCAAGTTTACCAACGAAATAAAACGAATGTTTTTTACAACACGTTTTCCGATTTCGTACGAAATAGCATTTCCTTTGTAACAAACAACTTCTGGAACTTTCAGTAAAGCAGTTTCTAATGTTGCTGTTCCTGATGTAACCAAGGCTGCATGAGAAACTCGTAATAAATCATAGGTTCTATTCTCAACAATTTTCAAGTTGTTGCCTGCAATTTTTTTATAATTTTCGATTGGTTGAGATGGTGCACCAGCCACAACAAATTGATAATCGGGAAAATCTTTTTCCACTGAAAGCATCAAAGGTAATTTGACTTTAATTTCTTGTGTTCGACTTCCAGGAAGTAAAGCAATAATTGGTCTTTCGTCTAAATTATGATCTTTTCTAAATTGTTGTTCATCAATTGGCGGAAGATTATTCAACGAATCTAATAATGGATTTCCGACAAAATCTACTTTGTAATTGTAACGTTGATAAAATTCTTCTTCGAACGGAAGAATCACAAACATTTTGTCGACAACTTTTTTGATTTTATGAACTCGACCAGTTTTCCAAGCCCAAATTTGTGGCGAAATATAATAGTAAATTTTAATTCCAAGACTTTTTACAAATTCAGCAATTCTGAGATTAAAACCAGGATAATCAACTAAAATAACTGCATCTGGCTGATAAGCTTCGATGTCTTTTTTAGCAACCGAAATATTTCCTAAAATCGTTCTCAAATTCATTACAACTTCAGCAAAACCCATAAACGCCAAATCTCTGTAATGTTTGACTAAAGTTCCGCCTTGCGTTTGCATCAAATCTCCTCCCCAAAATCTGAATTCAGCTTGTGGATCTTTTAATTTTAATTCTTTCATTAAGTTCGATGCGTGCAAATCGCCCGAAGCTTCACCTGCAATGATATAGTATTTCAATGGAAATCATTTTTCTTCTTACAAAGATAGGAGAAATCTATAAGTGGAGTAGATTTCAATGTTTTTTATTGCGTAAATTTACTCTTTCAAACAAAGAAAAATGTCAGACGAAATTATAAATAAAGTTGCCAATAGTAGTTTAGTAACAATTGATTTACAGGATTATTATCCTGATGGAGATCGTGTTGTTTTTGACTTGAAAGATTGGTTATATGAAGAATTGATTCTTAGAGAAAAGGATTTTAGAGAAAATCTGAAAAATCATGATTGGACACAATATCAAGATAAATATGTAGCGTTAACGTGTACTGCGGATGCGATTGTTCCGTCTTGGGCTTATTTGTTGGTCGCAACCTATTTGTCGCCAATTGCGAAACGAATTGTACATGGAAGTTTACAAGATTTGGATACGATTTTGTACACAGAAATTGTAGATCATTTGCCTTATGAAGATTATGTTGATGGAAAAATAATTGTGAAAGGTTGCTCTCACAAACCTGTACCAGAATCAGCTTATATTCAGTTGATTGAACGTTTACAACCAATTGTAAGTTCGTTAATGTTTGGTGAAGCGTGTAGCACTGTTCCGCTTTATAAAAAGAAGAAATAAAAAAATCCGCTCAACGAGCGGATTTTTTTACACATGAATAAAATCGTAATATACTTATTGATTAGTTCTGAAAACTAATTTATTATCTCCAGGTTTTTCTTCGAAATAATCGATTAAAACCGCATCATTATCATTTATTGTTCCTTTTAAAATTTCTTTTGAAAGTTCATTTAATACATCTTGTTGAATAACTCGTTTCAATGGTCGTGCTCCGAATTGTGGATCGTAGCCTTTTCTTGCTAAATAATCGACAGCTTCTGGCGTAATATCTAATGTAATATCACGTTGTGCTAATTTCTTAGCAACTCCGCTTAAATAGATATTCACGATTCCAGAAATTTGATTTTCACTCAATGGACGGAACAAAATAATTTCATCAATACGATTCAAAAATTCTGGTCTAAAGTTTTGTTTCAATTCCTCAAAAACGACATCTTTTGTTTCATCATAAACTTGCGCCACATTATTTTCGTCAATATTCGAGAATTTATCCAAAATCGTATGAGAACCAAAATTCGATGTCATAATGATAATCGTATTTTTAAAGTTAACCACACGACCTTTGTTGTCTGTCAAACGTCCGTCATCCAAAACTTGTAACAAAATATTGAAAACATCTGGATGCGCTTTCTCAATTTCGTCCAACAAAATAACTGAATAAGGACGACGACGAACTGCTTCTGTTAACTGACCACCTTCGTCGTAACCAACGTAACCCGGAGGTGCCCCAACCAAGCGAGAAACTGCATGTCGCTCCTGATATTCGGACATGTCGATACGAGTCATTGCATTTTCATCATCGAATAAAAATTCAGCCAAAGCTTTTGCTAACTCAGTTTTCCCAACACCAGTCGAACCTAAGAATAAGAACGAACCAATTGGTTTTCCTTCGTCACTAAGACCTGCGCGAGAACGACGAATTGCATCAGAAACAGCCGTAATTGCTTCTTCTTGTCCAAGTACACGTTTGTGTAATTCGCTTTCTAAATTCAATAATTTTTCGCGGTCAGATTGCATCATTTTCTGAGCTGGAACTCCAGTCCATTTTGATACAACTTCTGCAATATCATCTGCATCAACAAACTCTTTTACTAGTTTGTTTTGTTTATTCTGTTCAAGATTATGTTCAGCTTCTTCTAAATTATTTTTTGCATTTACTAAATCTTCAAACTCTAATTTTGAGGCTTTTGCATAATCATAATCACGTTTTGCACGCTCAATTTCGAATTTGATATTTTCGATAGATTTTCTTAAATCTTGAACTTCATCGGCACGATTTCTTTCCGCTTCCCATTTTGAATTCAATTGATTTCTTTCGTCTTGAAGATTAGATAATTCTTCTTTCAAAAGATTCAATTTTTTCTCATCATTTTCACGTTTTATCGCTTCAATTTCTATTTCCAACTGAATAATTCTACGATCTAATTTATCTAAATCTTCTGGTTTAGAATTCATTTCCATTCTCAACTTAGAAGCCGCTTCGTCCATCAAATCGATGGCCTTATCTGGTAAAAAACGATCTGTAATATAACGTGTTGATAATTTTACAGCCGCAATAATTGCTTCGTCTTTGATTCCAATTTTATGGTGTTGCTCATATTTATCTTTGATTCCACGCAGAATAGAAATTGCAGATTCTTCATCTGGCTCTTCAACCATTACTTTCTGGAAACGACGCTCTAAAGCTTTATCTTTTTCAAAATATTTTTGATATTCATTCAAAGTTGTAGCACCAATCGAACGTAATTCGCCACGAGCCAAAGCAGGTTTTAGGATGTTTGCTGCATCCATTGCGCCTTCTCCGCCACCGCCAGCACCAACAAGCGTGTGAATCTCATCGATGAATAAAATAATTTCTCCATTCGAAGCAGTTACCTCTTTTACAACGGCTTTCAAACGCTCTTCGAACTCACCTTTGTATTTTGCACCCGCAACCAAAGCTCCCATATCCAATGAAAAAATTTGTTTATTCAAAAGATTTTCAGGAACATCTCCATTGATGATACGATGAGCTAAACCTTCTGCTATAGCAGTTTTACCAACACCTGGTTCACCAATAAGGATTGGGTTATTTTTTGTACGACGAGATAGAATTTGTAAAACACGACGAATTTCTTCGTCACGTCCAATTACAGGATCTAATTTTCCTTCTTTTGCTAAATCTGTTAAATTTTTAGCGTATTTATTTAATGAATTATATGTTCCTTCTGCGTTTTCAGAAGTTACTCTTTCTCCGTTTCTCAATTCTGTTACTAATTTTTTTGTGTTGTCGAATGTAACACCTCTATTTTTTAATAACTGACTTACAGGTGATACATTCTTGATTATACCTAATAATAAATGCTCTAATGTGATAAAATCATCGTTCATCTCTTTTGCAATTTCTTGTGCAGATTGCAAAATTTGGTTAGATGAATTGGAAAGATGATTTCCTTGTTGACCTTCAATTTTTGGATATTTATTGATTTCTAAATCCAGCTCTGGTTTCAACATATCCATTTTTACACCTTGTTTTTCTAAGATTAATGATAATACGTTTTCATCAACATCTATCATTCCGCCTAAAATATGAGCTGGTTCTATTGCTTGATTTTTTTTAGCAACTGCAATTTGCTGCGCTGCTTGAATCGCCTCACGACCCTTTATTGTAAATTGATTAAAATCCATTGGTTTTTAGTTTTTTATATTGGTTTTGTTTGTTGTACTTCATCAAAAAAAATTCCAAAGTAGAAATAAAACCTAAAAACTGACTTTTTGACTATATTGAATAAAAAAAGGAGACATTTTGACAACATCTCCTCTCGTTTAAAAATTTTTATAGTATTTAAAATAAACCTTCTACTGATAAATAGCGTTCGCCAGTATCGTAGTTGACAGTTAATATTTTTGCTTCTTTGTCTACTTCATTCAATGTTTTTGCAACTGCAGCCAGCGAAGCTCCTGTCGAAATTCCAACAAATAAACCTTCTACTTTAGCCACTTTTTTTGCAAATTCATATGCTTCTTCTTTTGTAATTTGAATAGAAGAATCAACAATTGAAGTATCTAAATTAGTTGGAATAAAGCCTGCTCCAATTCCTTGAATCGCGTGTGGACCAGGATTTCCTCCTGAAATGACAGGAGAATCGGTTGGTTCTACAGCGATAACTTTTGTTGAAGAATTAATTTCTTTCAATGCTTTTCCAATTCCAGAAAGATGTCCACCTGTTCCAACTCCTGTGATTAAATAATCTACTCCTTGTGGAAAATCAGAAAGAATTTCTTTTGCAGTTGTATTATAATGAACTGTCGGATTCGAACTATTCTCAAATTGTTGCGGAACCCAAGCGCCTTCTATTGTTTCGGCTAATTCTTGTGCTTTTGCAATAGCGCCTTTCATTCCTAATTCTTTTGGCGTTAAAACAAATTCAGCACCATAAGCTTCCATAATTTTTCGACGCTCAATTGACATTGATTCTGGCATTGTGATAATCATTTTGTAACCTTTTACAGCTGCAACAAATGATAAGCCAATTCCTGTATTACCCGAAGTAGGTTCTATAATTGTTCCTCCAGGTTTTAAAATTCCAGCTTTTTCCGCATCTTCAATCATTGCTAAAGCAATACGATCTTTAATTGATCCACCTGGATTTTGTTTTTCTACTTTAATATAAACATTATGGTTGGGAAATAATTTATTTAGTTTAATAATTGGTGTATTTCCTATAGTTTCTAATACGTTATTGTAAATCATTGTTGTAAGGTTTTAGATGATATAATTGATATGTTGTTCTTTTTTTTGTTTTTTTATTTGCGGTTGATTCTCTTGATAGACAACAGAATCTTCTTCTATACTTTCTGTAATCCAAACATTTCCACCGATTATAGAATTTTCTCCAATTACAGTTGTTCCTCCCAAAATAGTGGCTCCAGCATAAATCGTGACATTGTTTTCTATTGTTGGATGACGTTTTTTATCAGCCAAATTTTTCGAAACATAAAACGCTCCTAATGTTACGCCTTGGTAAATTTTTACATGATCACCAATCAATGTTGTTTCTCCAATCACAATTCCTGTACCATGATCGATATAAAAATTTTTTCCAATTGTAGCACCAGGATGAATATCAATTCCAGTTTTAGAATGTGCATATTCAGAAAAAAAACGGGGAAGAATTGGCGTATTTAATTTATAGAGAATATGTGCTAAACGGTGAATTGCAATCGCAAAAAAACCTGGATAAGCTAAAATGATTTCAATTTCTGATTTAGATGCAGGATCATTTGCATAAAAAACAAAAATCAGTTCTTCTAATTCTTGTCTAAGTTGTTTGAATTGTTCAAAAAAGTATAAACTAATTTGATTCGACTTCTCCTCAGGAACAATTTTTAACAAGATAGAATTGAATTGATTGAGTAAATCTTCTTTCTTATACAAAGGATTTGGTTGTTGAAAAATCTCATCATAAATAATGGATTCTATCAACGGTTCTACTTCTTGTTTTCTAAATGGTAAACTGTATTTCGTAAGCTGATACATTCTTAAATCTATAAACTCTATAAAAATAGTAGGCAAATGTATTCATTTTTTTATTCTTGAAGAAGAAATTGTCGAAAAAATGACAAAACCCATAAAAATGCTTTCTCTTTTATTATTGCTATGTAAGCATAATAATACACTGTTTTGACTTTTATGAATAAAATCTATTTTTATTTATTTAAAATTATTTATTAAATTAAATAACTGGTAATCAATATTATAAAAGGGTTTATGTGTTTAAAAAAGATTATTTTTATAAAAAATAAAGCATAGTGTTTTATTTACACTAAAAAATAGTTATTTTAGTGAAATAAATTTTAAAGGATAAAAATATGAAAAAATCAATTTTATTCGGATTATTCTTTATGTTGACATCTTTAATGTATGCGCAATCACCAATTGGAATTTGGAAAACAATTGATGATGAGACAAAACAGGCGAAGTCTTACGTAGAGATTTTCGAGAAAGATGGAAAACTTTATGGTAAAGTCACTAAGATTTTAACAAAAGGAAAAGAAGATGCAAAATGTACAGATTGTTCAGGCGCATTAAAAAATAAACCAATTTTAGGAATGCAAATTCTTTCTGGTCTTAAAAAAGATGGAAAGGAATGGAATGGTGGAAAAATCATTGATCCTAATAGTGGAAAGGAATACAAAGCAAAAATGTCTCTTAACGGAAATGATAAATTAGACGTAAGAGGTTTTATCGGGATTTCTCTTGTAGGAAGAACGCAAACTTGGCAACGAGTTAAATAAAAATCAAAACAAAAACGAAAAGGTTACTCTGAGTAATCAAACCCACAAAATTTTACTCTATAATGACTATTTCTAAAAGAATAGTCATTATTTTTTTTACGTAAATTTGTAGCTTCAAAACTAAGGTTTTGATTTTCTAAAATACATCAATGAGTTTAACTAAAAGAGCGTTCTCATACGCAAAACCATATAGAACTTCGTTTGTTACAGCGATTATATTCAATTTACTCTATGCACTTTTCAATGTAATTGCATTGGCTTTTATGATGCCAATTTTGAGTGTTTTGTTTGGTGAAAAATCACCTGGAGTTATCGCAAAACCTATTTATTCTGGTGATTTGGGTAATCTGAAACAATTTTTTTCAGATTATTCAGCTTATTATATGAATGAGCTTTCTCAAACTCAAGGACCAGTTTATGTGTTAGCGATTTCGTGTGTGATATTTATTATTGCATTTTTATTTCGAAATATTTTCAGTTTTCTTTCAGAAACTTCTTTGGTAGACTTACGTTCGGGTGTGACACGTGATTTACGTGTTGATATTCACAACAAAATTATTGATTTGCCAGTTGCTTATTTTACTGAAAAACGAAAAGGAGATATGATTAATCGTATTTCAAGTGATGTAAACGAAGTAGAATCTAACATCTTAAATTCAATAGTAGAGATTGTTCGTTCGCCAATTATGATTATTGTTTTCGTTGTGGTATTGTTTACAGTTAGTTATCAATTAACAATTTTCGCTATTTTAGTTTTTCCAATAATGGGAACAATTATTTCGTTGATTGGAAAAAGTCTGAAAAAAGCTGCAGCTCACGCACAAGACGAATTATCTAACATTATTACTTATGTAGACGAAACACTTTCTTCGCTTAAGATTATCAAAATTTTTAATGCTGAAGATCAAGTAAAAGGTCGTTTTGATGAATCAATTAATCGTTATCGAAAATATCTTCAAAAAGTAATGAAAAAACGTGCTTTGGCCTCACCAACAAGTGAATTTTTAGGTGCTGTTACAATTGGATTAATTGTATTTTTTGGAGGAAAATTATCGTTAGAAGGAAATGGTTTAACCGGTTCACAATTCATCTTTTATATCGCAACATTTTATACATTATTAGATCCGATTAAACGTTTTTCGAAAGCATTATCAGATGTACAAAAAGGAGAAGTTTCTGCACAACGTATTTTTGAAGTTTTAGATGCTGATGTTTCGATAAAAGATGTTCCAGATGCTAAAGGAATTGATGTGTTTGAAGATAAAATTGAGTTTAGAAATGTCACATTTGCTTATGGAAAACATAATGTGATCGAGAATTTTAATTTAACAATTAATAAAGGAGAAACCGTTGCTTTAGTTGGGCAATCTGGTTCTGGAAAATCGACTTTGGCTAATTTAATTACTCGTTTTTGGGATGTGAAATCAGGTCAAATTTTGATTGATGGAATTGATATCAAACATATAAAATTAAATGATTATCGCTTGTTATTTGGTTTGGTTACGCAAGATTCTATTTTGTTTAATGATACAATTTTTAATAATATTTCATTAGGTGATAAATCTCCAAATTTGGAAAAAGTAGAATATGCTGCGCAAATTGCAAATGCGGAAGAGTTTATTGTAAAAATGCCAGAAAAATATCAAGAGTCAGTAGGAGAGGGAGGTAGCAAGCTTTCTGGTGGACAAAAACAACGTTTAAGTATTGCGCGTGCGGTTTATAAAAATCCACCGATTATGGTTTTGGATGAAGCAACTTCTGCTTTGGATACGAAATCTGAAAAATTGGTACAAGTTGCCTTGAATAATATGATGCAAAATCGTACTTCTTTGGTTATTGCGCACCGTTTATCAACAATTCAGAATGCGGATAAAATTGTTGTAATGGAAGCAGGTAAAATTATTGAACAAGGAAATCATCATTCACTTATCGAGAAAAAAGGCGTTTATGCCAATTTGGTAAATATGCAGAATTTTGAATAAAACTTACTTTATATAACAAAAAAATCCGCT
>NZ_DEVJ01000004.1:22174-35426 GCF_002362875.1 Empedobacter sp. UBA3239
AGCGGATTTTTTTGTTATATTTTAAATCGATTTAATTTCAAAACCTAATTGTTTCCAGTCTTCCCAAAATGTTGGATAAGATTTTTCTACGACCATTTCATTCTCAATTCGAATTGGGTAAATTTGAGCCAAAGGCACCATACACATTGCCATTCTGTGGTCGTTATATGTTGCTAAAGTAGGCGTTTTTTCAAAAATATTATAACCTTCTATCGTTAATGAATCGTTTGTAATTGTTATAATTGCTCCAAATTTCTCCAACTCATTTTTGAGTGCGACTAAACGGTCTGTTTCCTTGATTTTTAATGTTTCTAAACCAGTTAAATGACATTTTGTTTTCAATCCCACACAAGTTGCAGCAATCGTCTGTGCAATATCTGGAGTATTGATTAAATTTAATTCGATGATAGATTTTGGTATGAAATTATCTTCATTTTTCAATGTTAAAACTCCATTTTCAAAAGTTGAAATTACACCAAAATTTTCTGCATAAATATGTTGCAAAGCTGAATCTCCTTGTAAAGAATCTTCGAAATAAGTTGAGATTTTAATTTCAGAATTCTGCGATAAAGCAATCAAACTATAATAATATGAAGCTGAACTCCAATCAGATTCTACTTGTAAAGTTTGAGCTTTGATGTTTTCAGTAAAAGGAATTTTGATTGTATTTCCTTCGAAAATTGCATTAATTCCAACTTTATTCAATAATTGAATTGTCATTTGAATATAAGGAATAGAAATAATTTTTCCATCCAAATTAATCGTTAACCCATTTTCTAATTTCGTTCCAATCAAACATAAAGCAGAGATATATTGAGAACTAATGTTAGAAGGGATTGTAATAGAATCTTTCGTTATTTTTTTTCCAACAATCGATAAAGGTGGATAACCTTCGTTTTCTTGATACGAAATTTCTGCACCCAACTCATTCAAGGCATCAACCAAAACTTTTATTGGACGTTGTTTCATTCTTTCAGAACCTGTCAACGTTATTTTTCGTCCATCTTGAATAGAAAAATAAGCCGTTAAAAATCGCATGGCAGTTCCCGCGTGGTGAATATCAACTAAATCAGTTTTGTTCGCTAACGCTTTTTGCATTAATTGAGAATCTTCTGAATTTGAAACATTTTCTAATGTCAAAACATTCTCAAATAATTGACTTAATAGCAACAAACGATTGCTTTCGCTTTTAGAACCTGTGATGGCTAATTGATTGTTTATAGGAGATTTTAGAGCAGAAATTTCAATCATATTTATTTTAATTTATCATTATTTTGATGACGATCGTGGTCACGTTTTGTTTTATAATCTAATTTTTTGTAAAAAGCTGATTCTAAATCAACACCTGTTTGATTTGCCAAACAAAGCGCTACAAAAATAACATCTGCCAATTCTTCGCCAAGATCTTTGTTTTTATCAGATTCTTTCTCCGATTGTTCACCGTAACGACGCGCAATAATACGTGCAACTTCTCCTACCTCTTCAGTTAATTGTGCCATATTTGTTAATTCGTTAAAATAACGAACACCATGTTCTTTTATCCAATTATCAACGTCTGTTTGTGCTTGTTTAAGGCTCATCTTATTTTAAATTTTAAAAGTTAAAGGTACAAAAATAAAAAGCCAACTTGTATTTGGAGTTGGCTTTATTCGATGTTTAGAATATTTTTTTATTGTTTTACCAAAATCACTTGCTGACTTTCTGCATTAATGATATTTGTTAAAAATTCTTTCAATGGTTTATAGTATTGTGCAGGTAAAATACTGTATGGAATAACTTTTTGGGCTTGAGCGATAATAAAACCATCTTTTTCAATTACTTTATATGCATATCCACCAGCTTGATCAGGCATTGTAAATTGCTTTTCAGTTGGTAAAGATTCGACTTTGTAACCTTCTGGAATTTTAATTTTAATTGTATTTGTATTCGTAGTTGGTGCACCAAACTCAATATTGTAATTACGTTGATCTAGATTTAAATTATGTTTTGTATTCGCAACAAATAAAAATGGATTGAATAATATTTTATTTCCAGCCACATCTACTTTTACATCATCAAATTTGAATTGATGACGAATTACATTTTGTTTGTTATCTTGTGTTTTAAATTCTGAAATTTCAAAATTGTAATCTTCTACAAATTCTTTTTCAAACGCTTTTGGATCATCTGCGATTTCACTTTTATCAAACATATAAAAATAATTATCACGAACATTAGAAAATAAACCTTTCAAATTTCCATCAGCTTTTAAATCTGCCGTAATTGATATTTTATCATTGGTCATAACCGAATTACGAAGAGGAACTTCTTTTATTCCTTTTTCATTTACCATAAATCCACGATCGTTAATTGCTCGAATTGGTAATAAATTAATTTGAGCATTTTTATCAGTTGCATCCATTAAATAAAATTCATTATCTATTGTTGCTCCAACAATTACATAATTCAATTTGCTACGTGAAGGAAACGAATAATTGATTAAACCATTTTGCAACGTACTCAAAACAATTGGATTTGCGTCTAATCCAGCTTTACGCAACATAGCTGTTAACATAAGATTGATATCCGCTGAATTTCCAGATTTTTCGTTAAATGCTTTTCGAATTCCTTTATCTGTATATTGACCTAAATAATCATTCCAAGCCATGTTGTTTTTTACATAATTGTAAATTGCTTGAGCTTTTTCAATATTTGTAGATTTTCCAACAATTGTAGCGTTTACAGTTTCATCTAAAAAATTATTTCCATTTAATTGTCGACCAAATTCTTCGTGATCCATCAAATCTTTTCCAATACGTTCCCAAGTTGTAGAGAAACTTTCTGAAGTTCTACCTGGAGCAACAAAAGAAGCTAACTCAAACTGAATACTTGCTAACATATTTCTCGGATTAAGCACATAAGCTTCGCGAGAATAAGAAGGTAAATTAACTAATGAATAAGTTTGTGTATCAATCTTTAATTTATGATTACTTGATGTCGCGCCTTGATTTCCCATATCTCCACCAAAAGATGAAACACCTCTGTTTCCAAAAGAAGTAGTTGAAAAAGTATCTTCTTTGGAATTTTTTGTTAATTTAGGAGCAAATTCACCTCTTAAATCTTGTTGATAATTAAAATATTCTTGATTTTGCATCGTGAAATTACTCGTAACTACAGGAATCGATTGTTGAAAATACCACGTATCAGTATTTCCATAGAAAGGGGAAATAATTTCGTATGTATATTCTAAGATTGATCCATTTTTTACATTTGGAAATGTAAACGTTTGTTTATCCATAAAACGATGGACTTTATCTAAGAAAATATCTTTTTTCTCAACTTTTTGTTCAATAATTTTTCCATTTTCAAGGTTATAGGTAACCGCTTTTAAAGTAATCAATTTATCTTGATCTGATCCTGAGCTTTTGTAAAGAGGAATTTCTATTTTTAAAACATCATCAGGTGTTTTATCCTTATCAAAAACAATTACTCTATAAAAAACTTTCTTTGTTTGCTCAACACCGCCTTGATTGGTATTAAAACTAACTTTATAATTTCCGTCAGCATATAAAACTTCTGCAGGAGCGTCAGCTTGAATTGTACTTTTTGTTTTCTCGAAATCTTGTTTAGATAGTTTTCCAAATTTTACATCTTGAGCAAAACTCGAAACGGTTGCAACTGTCGCAACAATCGTAAATATTGTTTTCATATTAGTGTTATAATTTTTCTAAAAGTAGTTTTGTGTTATCGTAACCCGAAATTTGTCTTCTAAATTCTACATATTCGTTGTATTTTTCTTTTGAGAAAGTTCCTGAAAATTGTTTGTAAATACGTTTTATTTCGAATGCATTATTTTCTTTTGGATTGATTTCTAATTGATATTCACCAAAAGCTGATTTCACAATTATAGCATCAAATTTTTGTGGTAATTTATAACCAGAAGGAAGTGTCAATGTATACGAAACTTCGTCAACATATCCTGTCTCGATGTTGAAATCAAACTTTCTATCTTTCATTTTTTTGACAGAAGTCTCTTCTTTATTCACTGGAATAATATTCAGAATGATGTTATTTCCTTGAATTTTAGCATAATTTGGTGCTGAAAACTCGAAATTTGAAGTGAAAACAGCATTTTTCCAATCATTATTAAATTCTTTCTTTTTGAATGATATTCCTTGTAAGTAAGAAAATCGATTTTTTAAACGAACATCAAGTTCTTTCTCGCTTAATTGATTAAATCTTGCAAAATTCTCATAAATCAAACCTTTGGAAGTTTCAGAAAAATCAAAATTTAATGTCCCATCTGCTAAAAGTGTTGCATTTCCATTCACGAATAATTGATTATCTTCTGTTTTGAATTGTTGTGAAGGAATAATTTTTCCGCCTTTTTCATCAACAATTAATACTTTTCTATTTCCTGCAAAATCACCTAAATAATTATAAGGAGCTGTTTGACTTGTTGCTTCTAACCAAATATCTTTTCCATTTAGAGGTATATAAACAATCATGTGATTTCCTTGTTGATACATCATTTGCTCATCAATATCAATTGGATTTCCAGCAAATAATATGGTGTGATACGATTTGATATTCACTGCATCTAACATTCCAATCATATAATTAGATAAGGCTTTGCAATCGCCATAACTTTTGCTCTCAACATAAGAATTCGGAAAAGGCGAAAGTCCTCCAATTCCCAGTTGTACACCAATATATCGAACTTTATTTTGCAAATGTTTGTACAAAATCTGAACTTTTTCTTCATCTGACTTTGCTTCTTTTACCATATTTTGAAAAACAGATTTTTGAGCTGGAGTAAAATCTAATTTTGTACGAATTAAATTATCAAAAGTCCATTTTCCGTAATCATTCCAATTGTCAAAATTTCCTTTAACACCATCGATATTGATTTGATTTGAAGCTAAAATAGCGCGAGGAAATATTTTTTGAATTCCAACCATTTGATCTTCTTCATTAAATGCCAAAACATTGTTTAATGAATAGCTCAAATTATTGTTATTTCCTGTTTTTGCAATGTCAAAACCTTTAAAATTATCTTCTTTCAATCGAATGGTTGAAGATGTTTTATTGACAAATTGATAAGACGATTTTTCGATTGATAAATTTGCTGCTCGTATAGGTGACCAACGCGGAATCCAAAGTGTATTTTTGTTCGTTGTAACAATTTTATAATTTATCGTGTAAGGATAATTTGTTGGAGTATAATTTAAATATTTGATGCGATCATCCGTGTACATTTGTCCACCTGTTACATAACTTTGGTCACCAAAATCTTTGGTCTTGAATTTTTTAATTTCTTTTCCATTTGCATCATACAAAGTTGCCTCGAATAAGTCAATTTTCGTATTTGCATCATAATTCGCTTGCGCACCAACATAATTATCGCCTGCTTTACTCAAAACTGTTACGACAACGTCTTCCGTATATTTTAGTTCATCAACTTTGAGAAGTTCTATTTTTTCTTCGTTTTTGCGCACAACAGCATAAGCATCTTTTATCAAATCGTCTGGAATCTGATCAACTGCATAGTTTTGCGCAAAAGAAAATGAACTAATCAAAAAAGTTAAAAAAAGTAGAGTTTGTTTCATTCAATATCTATTAATCAAGTTATTCTTTATTTTTTGAATCGATAAAAATGGTTACAGGGCCATCATTCAACAATTCGACTTTCATATCTGCACCAAAAATTCCTCTTTGTACAGGTTTGAAATTTGATTCTAAAACGTTCAAAAATGTTTCATATTGTTCGTTTGCAACAGCTGGTTTTGACGCTTTGATATATGACGGACGATTTCCTTTTTTCGTAGAGGCATGTAACGTAAATTGAGAAACAACCAAAATATCTCCATTTGTTTGTTGCACATCTAAATTCATCACATCATTTTCATCATTGAAAACTCGAAGTTGAATTATTTTTTTCGAAATCCATTCAAAATCTTCCTTCGTATCATCAGGTTCAAAGCCAACCAAGGTCAAAATTCCACTTTCTATTTTTCCAGTTATTTCTCCATCCACCATTACAGAAGCATGTTGCACACGCTGTAAAATCACTCGCATAAATATTGTTTTAATCGGTATTAAATTGATTGAAATTTAAGAAATTATTAACAAATAAAAAAGCGTTACAACTCATCTTTTAGATGTGTTATAACGCTTGTTGTAATTTAAGTTTAGAAAGCAATCGCTATAGGTTTAAGTTAGTTGGTTAAAATAGATTTCCTCATCTGCAATTATCACATAATCTAGCTCATAGAGCTTCGATATTTGTTTTGCATTAATTAGTTCTTGTTCTATATTTTTTAGTTTATTTTCTTTGTTTTTAGAATTATCGAATTCAGCAGTCCACAATTTATTTGGATTTAATGGTTTCCAATTTAAATCTTCTAAATGCAATAAAAATCTTTCTTTTTGTTCCTTTGTACATTCCACAAAATCTAAAGCGATTTGTACGGATAAATTGCTCATTCAATTAATTTTAACAAAAATAAAATGAGAAGTTGAATTATTTTTACGTGAAACCGTAATTTGAAAAAATAAAAAAGCCATTTCGAAAGAAATGGCTTTTAATTATTTTTCGGTATAAATATCTTCTTCTAAAAAAGTGAGATAATTTTCGTAGCGAGAAACTGCTATTTCACCATTTTCTACTGCATCTCGAACGGCACATTTTGGCTCGTTAACATGTATACAATTATCAAATTTACAATTATGTTTTAAATCTAAAATTTCAGGAAAATAACCTTGTAATTCGGTTTTGTCGATATGAACCAAACCAAATTCCTTAATTCCAGGCGTATCGATAATAAAACCTCCAAAAGGCCATTCGTACATCTGTGCAAAAGTTGTGGTATGTTGTCCTTTGCTATTAAAATCAGAAACTTCGTGCGTTTTTAGGTTCAAATCAGGGTTTAAAGTATTCAATAACGTTGATTTTCCAACACCAGAATGTCCCGAAACCAAACTTACTTTATCTTTCATTCGATCTTTTACAAGGTCTAAATTTAGTCCTGTTTCAGCAGAAATATCAAGACTTTCGTAACCGATAGAATTGTAAATTGATTTATAAATTTCTAACTCAGCCATTTCATCTTCCGTGTACGAATCCATTTTATTAAATAAAATCACAACGGGAATATGATAAGCCTCGGCAGTAATCAAAAAACGGTCAATAAAACCAAACGAAGTTTTGGGATTAGAAAGCGTTACAACCAAAAAAGCAACATCAATGTTAGAGGCAATAATATGCGTTTTTTTGGATAGATTAACAGATTTTCGAATGATGTAATTTCTGCGATCATGAATTTTTGTAATGACTGCAATATCATCTTTGTCAATCTCAAACTCAACCTCATCTCCAACAGCAATTGGATTGGTATGTTTGATATTGGCTATTCTAAATTTTCCCCTAATTCTTGCCTGATAGGTTGCACCATCTTCGGTTAAAAGATGATACCAACTACCAGTAGATTTTATGACAATTCCTTTCAATATTGTTTAAATTTTTTCTTCTTTTTTTACCATAATTTGGTTTTGTTGCGCAACAGATTCTTGGTGAATTGCTTGCAATAATTTGTCAACAAAATCCTCAGATAAACCTAAAGAAACTCCTGCTTTTACAGAATTATCTTTGATTTGTTTCCAACGATCTGGCTGAAAAACTGCCACATTATGTTCTTTTTTTAATTCTCCGATAGAGTTTGCAACTTTCATACGTTGAGCAATTGCATCTAAAATAGAATTATCTAATTCATCAATTTGATGACGTAAATTCTGAATTCCAGTTTTGTAAATAGCATCTGGATCATCAGAAACACGAATTTCTAAATCTTTTAAGATTTCCAATAAACGAGCTGGTGTTACTTGTTGAGCTGCATCAGACCAAGCTTCATCAGGATTATTGTGCGTTTCGATCATCAATCCATTGTATTCGAAGTTGAAGGCTTGTTGTGCAACATCAAATAATCCTGTTCTGTTTCCGCAAATGTGTGATGGGTCACAAATAATTGGCACGTTTGGTAATTTGTTTTTGAAATCTAACGCAATTTGCCATTGTGGATTGTTACGGTATTTTGTCTTTTTGTACGTTGAAAAACCACGGTGAATAGCACCTAAGTTTTTGATTCCTTGACCTTCTAAACGCTCCAAAGCACCAATCCATAAATCTAAATCTGGATTTACAGGATTTTTAACCAAAACTGTTTTATCTGTATCACGTAAAGCTTCAGCAATTTCTTGTACTGTAAAAGGGTTTACCGTAGAACGAGCACCAATCCATAAAACGTCAACATCATATTCTAACGCTAATTTTGCGTGATTTGCATTGGCGATTTCAGTTGCGATTTTCATTCCAAATTCGTCTTTTACTTTTTTCAACCAGTTTAATCCGATTGCACCAACCCCTTCGAAACAGTTTGGTTTAGTACGAGGCTTCCAAATTCCCGCACGAAAAACTTGCACATAATCTTTGTCCAAATCTTCAGCGATTGTCATCATTTGTTTTTCACTTTCTGCACTACAAGGTCCAGCGATGATCATTGGTTTATCGTATTCTTTTATCCAGTTATTGTTTTCCATAACATTTACAAATTTAAGATTTAATATTTATTTTATTTGAGAGTAATTATTTCTATTTTCTTGTCAAACTTAATTTAGTTCAACTTTTATTTTTGATTTGATTCTGAAACAAATTCAGAATGACTTTATTTATTTAATATTCGACGTATGTCGTTTGTGTTTTTTAAATATTGATGAATATCTTCGGCGTCTTTTTCTTCGATCATTTTTCTGATTTTAGAAATTTGTGTTTGATAAGCATCAATAGCATTGAGTAAATTTTCTCGATTCTGAATCAAAATTGGTGTCCACATATCAGGAGAACTTTTTGCTAAACGAACCGTAGATTCGAAACCAGATCCAGCCATGTCAAAAATTGCATCTTCATTCTTTTCTTCTTCCAAAACTGTTTGTCCTAAAGCGAAAGATGTAATGTGCGAAAGATGAGAAACGTACGCAATGTGCGCATCATGCGCTTCCGAAGTCATTGTTTTAACATTCATCCAGAGCGATTGATAAATTTTTCTTACTTTTTTTACTGCTTCTTTTTCGCTTTCTTCAACATCACACAAAATCGCAACTTTGTTTAAAAACAACTCAGGAAAAGCAGCTTTTGGTCCAGAATTTTCCGTTCCTGCGATTGGGTGTGTGGCAACAAATTGTTTTCTTTTGGGATGACTTAAAACTTTTTTACAAATTCCAGCTTTTGTTGATCCCATATCCATTACAATTGTTTTATCATTAATTTGATCTAAAATCTCTGGTAAAACTTTTTGAATTGAATTAATTGGAACCGCAATCACTACTAAATCTGATTGAGAAAGTGCTTCATTCAAAGGAGCGATTTCATCCACAATTCCTAATTCTAAAGCTTGAATTTGATGTTCAATATTTTGATCAACACCGATTATTTTTTCGGCAAAACCAACTTTTTTTAATGCTAAAGCAAAAGAACCTCCGATTAATCCTAAACCGATTACTGAAATTGTTTTCATGCTTCTAATCTTTTCTTTACTTCAATCAACTTCTCAACAGGTGCGCAAAGTGAAAATCTTATAAATCCTTCACCATTACTTCCGAAAATACTTCCTGGCGTGATAAATACTTTTTTATCGTATAAAATTTCATCAATAAATTCTTTATCATCTTTTCCCTCCGGAAGCTTCGCCCAAATAAACATTCCTGCCGCATTGGGATTATATTTTACATTTAAGATATCAGCGATTTCCCAAATAATTTTTCGTCTTTCTGCGTAAACTTTTGTCAACTCATCGTACCAAGAATCATCAACTAAAAGAGCTTTTGTCGCGGCTTTTTGTATCGCAAAATTCATTCCCGAATCCATATTTGATTTCACTTTTAGAATAGAATTGATAAAACTTTCTTTTCCAATCACCATTCCTACTCGCCAACCTGCAATGTTAAAGGTTTTGCTTAATGAATTCAGTTCGATACAAACATCTTTTGCACCTTCAATTCCTAAGATGCTTGTCGGTTCATCGTTCAAAATAAAACTATAAGGATTATCATTAATGATTAAAATATTGTGACGAGTTGCAAACTCTACTAATTTTCTAAGAACGTCTTTTGGAGCTTTAGCTCCTGTCGGCATATGTGGATAATTAAGCCACATAATTTTTGGTTTTTGCTCAGCTAATTTTTCTAATTGATCAAAATCTGGAAGCCAATTATTTTCATTTTTCAAATCGTATAACAACGGTTCTGCTTGAACTAATTCTGTAACCGATGAATAGGTTGGATAGCCAGGATTTGGAATTAAAACTTTATCACCTTCATTCAAAAAAGCCATCGAAATGTGCATAATTCCTTCTTTAGATCCCATTAATGGTAAAATTTCAGTTGAAGGATTGGCGTCTACATCAAATTTGTTTTTGTAAAAACTTGCCATAGCTTCGCGCATTTCTGGAACTCCACGATAACTCTGATAGCCATTGATTCCGCTTTGTGAGCTTTTGATTAATTCCTCGATCACATCTAGATGAGGTTGTAAATCTGGACTTCCAATTCCTAATGAAATAATTGGAATGTCGGTTTTCATGTTCGTTATTTCTTGTAATTTTTTCGAGAAATAATATTCCTGAACACTTTGTAATCGTTGGGCTTCTGCTATCATTTTTTCCCCAGTTTATATTCGCCTAATATTTCTAAATCAGTTAATTTTCGTGCAATTTTTCCAAGCAATTCATAATATTGTTCTTTTTGCTCGAACGTAATATCAATGTGGAAAGAGTATTCCCAAGGTTTTTCAATAATCGGAACAGATTGTATTTTGTCCATATTTATTCCACATTCTGCAATTTGATTTAACACGTCAACCAAAGCACCAGACTGGTGTGGAACAGAAAAACGCATCGAAACTTTGTTGAAATCTTCGTAATCGTTATGCTCGCGTTGCAATACAAAAAAGCGAGTAAAATTATCTTGAAACGTCTGAATACTCGAAGCTAAAATGTCTAATTCATATACTTCTGCCGCTTTTCTCGACGCAATTGCTGCAACATCATTCAAATCTTGTTCTACAATATCTTTGGCTGTTAATGCGGTGTCGATATCATTTACAACTCGCCATGTTGGATGTTTTTCAAGGAACTTATCACATTGTAACAATGCCATTTGGTGCGAACGAACTTCTTTTACATCGTCTAAAGTTTTTCCTTTTTTGACCATCAATTGATGTTGGATTGATAAATAAATTTCTCCAACAACTTTCAGATTGTATTTCGTTAGCAACGCATAGTTTGGTAAAATTGCTCCAGCAATTGTGTTTTCAATTGCCATGATTGCTTTGTCAACTTTTCCCTTTGCAAGTGACTTTGCTAAAGTTTTGAATGTGTCGCATTCTACAATTTCGATGTCATTTCCTAAATAATTATTGGCAGCTTCGTGATGATATGAACCAATGTAACCTTGTATTGCAACTCTTTCTTTCATTTTTTTCCACAAAAAAAGTCCCACAAATTGCGGAACTTTATATTATCTTATTATGAATGTTAACAATCAATTTTGACAACGCAGTCCCTGCTCTCCTGGATAATATCCAAAAAAGTAAAAAAAGAATGCGTTAAAATAATTGAATGTTGCCATTTCGTTTTTCTAATTGTTCTACAAATCTAAAAAATAATTTATCAGTTATCAAAATCTTTTTTGCTAATTTTATCGAAAATTTTTCATCAAATGGGAATAATCATTACAGATTTAGTAAAAAAATACGGTGAACAGGTGGCTTTAGACAAAGTTTCGTTTTTTATAAATAATGGCGAAGTTGTTGGTTTACTTGGACCAAATGGAGCAGGAAAATCTACTTTGATGAAAAGTATTACCAATGCAATAAATGCAGATTCTGGTGAAATTTCTGTGAATGATTTTAATGTTTCGACGCAACCAATTGAATCGAAAAAATTGATTGGATTTTTGCAAGAAAATAATCCATTGTACATGGATATGTATGTAAGAGAGTATTTGGAATTTGTAACAAATATTAGAAATGTGCCTAAATCAAAAATTGATGAAGTCATTGAAAAAGTAGGTTTATCACCAGAAAAACATAAGAAAATTCATCAATTATCAAAAGGCTATAAACAACGTGTTGGATTGGCGCAAGCGATTATTTCGAGTCCAGAAATTTTGATTTTAGATGAGCCTACAAATGGTTTGGATCCAAATCAAATTATTGAAATTAGAGAAGTAATTAAAGAAATTGGAAAAGAAAAAACAGTCATTCTTTCTACTCATATTATGCAAGAAGTGGAAGCGCTTTGTTCACGTGTAATCCTCTTGAATAAAGGAAAAATTGTTGCAGATCAGTCGATAGAAGAATTTAAAGGACAATATAAAAACTTGGAAGAAGCTTTTCATGTTTTAACACAATAGAAAAGGTACTATTTAAATAAAGAACTATTTTAGACCAAAATTTTATCTTTACAAAAATTAAAGGAGTTTTACTTTGTTAAAGAATCTTGTGTAGCCTCAGTTTTTACTGAGGTTATTTTATTATAATCTGTATCAAAAATTGTATAATTCCCATTAAATATAAATTCAAACTAACAGTTTTTGCTGACTTGGCCTATCATTTTTGATGTATTTTTCTCATTTATTTTGGTATAAACTTCCTTCATTATTGGGTTAAATCTACAAGCTACCATAAATGGAAAATATATGGTATTACGGATATATCTGTTGCCTTTTTTTAGATATTTTTGTTTGCTCTTTTACTGATGTTCCTAATTCTCTTCTCAAAAATTATAATCTACAAAACTCGAAAATTGCTTTATTTTTTTAAACATTTAAAACACATCGTTTCAGTAAGCATCGTTCCGATAGTCATTAATCCAGTACCTTTAATGGTTAGTAGTTTTGAACTTTATTATTCAGATATTCATCCGATTTATAAGTTTTTCTATTCTTAATTTACAATGAGTAATTTGTTTATTTAATTAAGGAATTAGTTGTTTATTACTCTTTTATAATAAGCTCCCGTAATTTCCTTAAGAAATACTAATTCAGCTTTCTTAATTATTGAGTATTCACCCATCTTAAAAACTTATTAAAACCTAGTTTATCATGAGAAAAGGTAACATTTTTAGAAAACTCGAATTCTCCTAATACTATAAATCCTTGACTTGCGTCATGGAAAATTGTTCCTTTGTCCTTTAATAGTAAAACCCGTTGTTCATTTTGA
>NZ_DEVJ01000064.1:0-10359 GCF_002362875.1 Empedobacter sp. UBA3239
GTAAATGTTTTGTAGTTAAAACAATTTACTGATTTTCAATCAAATGAACAACTTTATTCTTTATTAATCAAAATGCACAACGGGTAAAAGTTATGTTTAAAGAAAATTCCAAATTAAAAGAATATGCATATATCTTGTTAATTCTTACAATTATTGGCTTTGTTATTACTGTTGTTTGTTTTTACATAAAGACAGGTTTGAGTTGTGTAATAAATCCTGATATTTTAGACAAGTTTGGAAGTTTTGTCGGAGGTTTATTTGGAAGTTTATTAACTTTTATAACCACTCTTTTACTGATTTACTCGAATAATAATCAACAAAAAGAAATTGACCGTATTAACCGAAAAGATGACGTAGATGATGCTTACAATCGATTATTGAAATTAATTGATTTGTATAGACAGCATAGTAAAATATTAGTTTTAAAAGAAGGTAAATACACAGATGCAACATATAAGAGTGAATTCAAAGGATACTTAGGAAAATTTGAAGCTAGATATTACTATTATCAATTAAGAAAAATTGATAAAGAATCCTATAACAATGATATTTTAGATAAACTGAATGATGAAATTACATTACAAATTGTTCAAGAAATGTGTAAAAAAATATTGTTCATATTTAAGTTAGTTGATAGCAATGATTATCTAGATAAAGTAGAAATATATGATTTATTAAAATTTACATTTCTAAAAGAAGAGTTTAAAATTTTATATTTCATTTGTCTTTTAAATTTAGTTGAGAAGAAATTTAGTTGGGACTTAGAAAATGAAAAATTTGTACATAATTTTTATAAAAAAATACAATTACAAGAATTCTTAGAAGATGATTTTTTGAATTCATTAATGATGGATCGGTTTTTAATCAACTAGAAAAAAATAGTAATAATTCCTAAGACGTAACTTCTGTAAGTAAAGTTTTATAAAAAATAATACAATGCAAAAAGGAGAACGGTGTTCTCCTTATCTTTTATTTAAAACTTCCTTTTCTGTCGGATTAAAGAAACTACTACTCCTAAAATTAAAGCGTTGTGTTCTTCTGCGAGTTGGATGCAGTCTTTGTAGGTTGGGTATTAAGTAAACATTTATAATCTATTAATAATAAAATTTACGAGAACTTATTTATTCAGGTTTTTTAATAAATTTTGTGTAGATGTTATTTATGGAATCACGCTGATTATCAGTTAAGTTACCATATTGAATGAATTTACTTCTTACATCTTTAATGAAATCTGTGTTCTGATTCATTTCTTCCATGGTTAGGATCATATTGTTTATTGTTTGAAGTTTTTTATTGAAATCATAGCTTGTGAATTTCAGGAATTTTTGGTTTATGTCTAATTTCCATTTTAGTCTTGCTTGGCTTAAATTCCTTTTTGATCGAATACCATTATAGAAATCATAGTCTTTAATATTTATTACTTTATTTTCAAATAAATAATCTAAGGCATGAAGATTTAAACTATTACATGAATCGTTTCTTAAATGTTGTATAGATTTTAAGATATTATCTCCAGTCGAAATTCCTAAAAATTGCTTGACACATTCATTTCCGACTTCTGTTTCAACTCCACTAATTTTATTTTTGATTACGCATATATTATGTATTTGTTGCGTACATAGGCATTTTTGCTCTTCTGAAGCATAGTAGATGTATTGAAAATACCATTCATTTTTTGCACTTGACCAATCTTTTGATTCGCTTCTTTTGATAATTTCTTCAATTAGTTTTAGTCTTTTATTCATTATAAGATGGTTATTTTAAGCAATTTAAAATAATGAATATTAACCACATATAATATATAAAATGTAAAGTAGATTAACGTAATGGGATGCTGAATCGAGTTCAGCATGACAGGGGCATTGAAATTAGGACTAAAAAATGCGAGAATCTCGTGGAATCTCGCATTTATTATTTTATTTCTTTAGCTAAAGTTTAACTAAAGTCTATCTAAACTATTTGGAGTTGGTTGTTAGATGATAGTGATTAAAGCCTCAACTTAAATGGAATTGGAGGAATATTGTGTAATAAATTATATTCAAATAATTGTTTTATTAATTTTTATCAGATTTTTTAAATAACTTCTTTTTAGTTTCAATATGGTTTAAGTATTCATCTTGCCATAATTCAGGGTAATCAACCAATAATTTTTTAACGATTTTTTCAAAAATTACTATTTGACAGAATATTAGAATAAATAGTACACAATGATTAATATTAACTTGTTGATCTTGTTTAATTTCAATAGGAATACCACCAAAATCAATTTTATTCAAAGTTTTTTGTGAAAATCCATTGTTATGTAAACTATTTCTAAAAGTCGTTAAATAATCAAAAATTATACTGAACTCAACCTCTCTGTTCTTAACTTTATATAATAATTCATTTCCATAAATATTATTTATTTCTGTAATAATTTCATTAATATTAATAGATTTTATGATCCCAATATGATTTATTAATGAATTAAAAAAATGACTTTTTTTCTTCGTTTTATTAAAGTCTACATATGAAAGTTTTTTGTTAACTTGTTGTAGGAAATATTCTAAGTCAAAATAAATTTTACTTAAATAATTAGTTCTTTCATATACTTCTTTGAAGATCATACTTTCTGAAGTAAATTGATATGAATAACCTAAGTCTAAATTATCTTCAACAATATTATCATAGTTTTCAATTGTAAGATTCATATTATGATAATAGTATGATGTATAAAAATCAAATTTTACAAATAATTGCATTCTTAAATCATTCTTATCTAATTTTGGTTGAGTCCAATTTTCATATCCCAAATTCTCAAGCTTCTTAATTAGAATCTTTAAAAGCTCTGTATTTGCAATATCTCTACCATTTATATTATTAGTACAACAAATATTTATAAAATTATTTTTAAGCTTTTGTTGTAATTCATCTAAATCCATTTAAATCAAAATTTTATTTTAAAATAATAGCTTGAGTTTCTCTATCGTATTTGTATTCGATGATATTACCATTAACAATTAGATTAATAGCTTCTATGATGATTGGTAAAGGGATATCGAACCATTCGCGAGGAGAGATACGGTATCCGTTATTTTCTATATCAATGCTAAGGCGTGCGTCGCCAAAGAAACGGTGGATTAGATTTTCGAATTTTTGGATGTTTACATCTGCAATTTGGAATGATGCAACTTCTTCGACCTCATCGTATAAATACGTTGCTGATTTAGCTGCATTTTTAATGCGATCTTTTACTTCTCCTTTACTAAACCCAATTTTATGTAAATTTTGAATGGCCTTAATATCGGGATTATTTGATTTCGATTTTAAAATGTATATCCATCCTGCTTCTTTGGATTCTGGGTATTGTACCCCTGCATTTTGGAATAATTCTTTTTCGCCCCCATCAATCACATCTGTAATTAGTTTTCCATTTTTTTGAATAGCCTTTCCTAGAGATCTGAAAAGTAAATTGGACATTGTTCCATTTTCAAAGACTGTTACTGTACGCCCTTCAATACGAACTCTATCTCCTGATTTGTTCACTTTTAAGACCTTATCAATGTCTGCAACTTCTAAATAAGCTAATAACCCATCCACTAAATAGAAGTTCCCTTCTTTCAGGTTCTTTTCTGCATTTTTAAACTCTTTGAATTTACGCTTCCCTTCTTTTAATTCACGATGTACTTGTTTGAACATCACCTCATATTTCTCGAAATCCTTATCGGAAATTGAAGTACGTTGAGCAATGTAATCCGCTGTATCACGTGAAGGACCTTTAGGCGTATGGTTAAAATTAAAAATGGATTGGTCTCCTTCCATTTCTAATAAACCTAAGTCATCATCGTCTAGAATATCGTCTAAGGATTCAATTTTAGGAGTGTAATCACCTAACAAATTAAAACGATCAAAAGCTTTTAAAGTTCCTTTTTTATGTTCGTTATTTCTTAACTCTTTTAAACGAGAAGCCAATGTATATTCAGACATCGAAGCATTGGAAGGTTCTCTTTTATTAGTTTGATAAAAGGTATTGATTTCTTCGAAAGCATCGATTAAACGGTCTTCGTCTGTCTTATTGTATGTTTGCGTTGGTTTTGTATCTAATAAACCAAAGTCATCATCATCAAAAATATCATCTAAAGTTTTAGCCATTTTGCGCTTTTTTTCTTTTTGCGTCTTGAATAAATAATAATGCCTGAGCTAAACGCTGTTCTTTTGGGTCGTAAGATTGCATACTTGGTTTATCCCCTGTACGTTTTACCCATTCTTTAATCTTAGGCCAAAGTAAAATCGCTTCTTCTTCTGTAAGTTCAATTTTGGTTACATTGATTGTATCTTGTATTGACTTTAGGACACTTGAAGTTACATTCTTTGAAAGGATTTCGAAGGCTTTTTGGAATGGATTAATTGTATCAATTAAATCGATATTAATGTCATCAATATTCACAAAGCTACCTGCCATTTTTATGAATTTTTTTGAACCTTGTTCTTCGACTTCTCCATTTTTGATGACAGAATCTACCACTACATAATGACGAACCGCTTCTACCTCTTCTTCATTTAAATCAGGATAAACCTCTTTGATGATGCGTGGAATTACTACTTGATTGATTACTTCAGGTTCCAAATTACCAGGCATTGCTTTTAGCATTGTCTCGTCTTGTAAAATACGAGCCTTTAAATCATTTAAATCGTTTTGAAGAATCTCTTTTGCACGTTGGGTTTTTGCTTTTTTGAATCCTTTAATTCTGATTGTATTCTCCTCGTCATTTTCACCCTCTATCACATCCTCGTCCTCGTCTTGCATTGGTTTAAATTTGAAGTTCGGTGCTAGGACTTGTTCCATTAATAATGAAGCTGTAATTGCTTTCAGCATGTTATTGACAGATAATTTTACATCATCATCCATTGCATCTGGTTGCGCAATTAGGTTGGTGAATTGAGCGTGTGTTTTGTTGTTGCTATCGCGTGTCGCACGCCCGATGATTTGAATAATTTCGGTTAATGAACCTCTGTATCCGATCGTTAAAGCATGTTGACAAAATGGCCAGTCGAATCCTTCTTTAGCCATTCCTAATGCTATAATCATATCGATATCGTCAGGTGTTTTTACTCCACGTAAGTATGCTGTAATCTTATCTCTTTCTTTTTGATTATCGTTGACTAAATCTGCAATTTTTAAAATACGTCCAGAACGTTTACTTTTTACATATAGAACCCCTGTTTCCGTATCTTGATACTCTAGTTCACCAATGCAATCAATGATATGATTTACCTCTTCTAATTTCTCTTTTGAAGATTCAGCAGAGTTTACACTTGGGATATGGATAATTGTTTTAAGGTTTTCGTCTAAGATTTCCTCTAAGGCAGACATTCCTCTTTCTTCATCTTTTTTGTAATATCTTCCACGGTAAAAATGATACCCAATCCCTAATGATTTTAGGTATTCATACCCATTTAATTGATCGTAGTAATTGTATGTGACAGGTGTAAATTTAGCTTCATCTTCTGGAGCTAAAACAGGTACGCTATCGCCACGGAAGTAAGAACCCGTCATTGCTACGATATGCGCATTTGATTTTTGCATTAAGTTGCGTAAGACATTTCCTAATCTATTCTCCCCATCGGCAGAAACGTGGTGAAACTCATCAATTGCAATTAAACAATCGTTGAAATCTGTTTCTGTTAAGCCTTCGAATGCAAAGCGTAATGTGGCATGAGTACAAATTAAAATCTTTTCATCAGACAGCATAAAGTCTTTGAATGCTTGAACTTTACTTTTATCTGAACCAGGCGTACATAGGTTATATTTAATGTTGAATTCCCAATCGGCAAAGAACCCAAACTTTGTTAATTGAGTTGGTGCAAATGAATTCCCAATTGAACGTTCGGGAACAGCAACAATTACTTTTTTTATTCCTTGGTTGATTAATTTGTCTAATGCTATAAACATTAAAGCCATTGATTTCCCCGAAGCAGGAGGTGCTTTTAATAATAGGTATTGAGCAGAACGAGCCTCGAATGCATCGGCTTGCATTTGACGCATCCCTAGTTCGTTCGTTGCTTTACTTTTCCCTGTTTGTTTATAGTTAACTTCAACTATGTTGATTGGTTTTTTATAGTTTTGGGTTTGGTTGTTTTCCATGTTTGTTTGAATTGAGTTACGAAATTATATTATACACGTACTAATTTCATTAAAGGTTCGAAAGAATAAAGGGCAGCTCTTCTACCAGCCGCTTTTTCTCTTAAAACTAAATACCCATTTTCTTCTAATTTTTTTATGATTAAAACAGCTGTAGCATTTGGTATTTTAGTCGTGTTGACGAATTTATTATTTCTAAATACTGGATACGTGAATATAAAATCTAAAATCTCCATATTCCATTTAGAGGATAATATATCTGAAAATTCTGTTTTCGTTGTTTCGTATAAGTTTTTGATACTTTCTGCAATTTCTAGGTTACGAATTGCTTGACTTTCTACAGCATTTAAGAAAAACTTAATCCATTGGTTCCAATCGTTTGAACGAGAAACCTCGCGCATTTGTTCGATGTATTCGTCTTTGTTTTCTTCGAAATATCCACTGATATAAAAATGAGGTTGTGAAAGAATTTTTTCTTGCCACAAATTAAGAGTTATTAGCATTCGTCCAATACGCCCATTCCCATCTTTAAAAGGATGCAGTGCTTCAAACTCTAAATGCATAATTGCAGTTTTAATTAGAGGTGGTAAATCACAGGTTTTAATGTACTCAAATAGATTTTCTAATCCTTGATCTAAGTTTTCTGGATTGATTGGAATAAATTGAATTTCTTTCTTACGCGTATCGGCTAAATAATTTTGTTCTTTTTTAAATTCGCCAGGAGTTTTGTTAGCTCCTCTTCCTAAGTACAGTAATTGTTGGTGCATTTGTTTGATGAAGCTAATTGAAAAATTATATCCATTTTCTAATGCGTTCTGTGCATTTTTTAACGCTCGCTGATATAAGATGGTCTCAATGACATCTGCTTTAACATTTGGATTTTCTTGCCCTTCGTTATCTGCTTCATACAACATAATTTCGTCCATTGTACTAATCGTACCCTCAATACGAGAAGATATTACGGCTTCTTGATTTCTTAATGGAGCCAAAAGTATTTCGGTATTGTGTAAGTTTTTAAGCATTTGATCAAAACGAGCAAGTGCATCTGTTGCCTTTACTAATTCTTGAATAAAAACTGCGTAGTTAATATTTTGAGGAGGAAAATTATTGTAGTGATATTTTACTGCATTATCTATATTAAAATCCATTTTCTATCTTATTGTATTCAAATATACTTAAAATTATGTAAACAATAGTGTTTGATTACAGTATTTGACTAAATATAACAATCAAATCTTTTTGATTACAAAAGTTGTAACCAAAAAGATTTGATTACAACTTTTGTTTAAAAAATGTAAACAACAAAGTTTGCTTACAATTTCTGTTATCAAACTTTTTTGCTTACATAAATATCTTATTTATTGTAACCAAAATTTATTTATTTCTTTTTTGTTGTCTTTTTTGGTTTAGCGAATAGGGATTCTTTCGAGGTCATTTCGTCGTATAGTTTGAATAAGTATTCTAAACGTTCTTCGTCTGAATTGAAAGGTGCTAAACGGTAGATGCGTTCGATGGCTTCGTCTAATTCTTTGTGTGCTTGTTTTAATCCCGCAGGCATTGTTTCGGGATTGTATAACCACGCCATTGTTTTTTCTGGGTATTTGGCACGTTCGTCTAATACACTAAATACATATTGGTTGATGGTTTCTTTTTGCTTTTCGCTTAATGTAGGAAATGGAAAAGTGTTGTAACACAATTTTGCTGAGTAACGGTAACGTGTTTCTAATTTACCACCTACAGCATCAACCCATACCATGTGCATTTTTGAGTGGAGTACGCCGAATATCCAAGGTTGAGCATTATAAATAGCTAATGCAGAATCTGCAATAATAGTATCTGAGTTATATAATCCTAAAGGTATATAATCTCTATTTTCTGACGAATGTCTAGGAATAATGATTGAATCACCATCTTGATGTCTAACTTCACCAAAAGAATAATAGATGTCTTTTAATTTATTTGTAGCTAATCTTTTACTCCCATTTCTATGATTATAAACGTGATTAAGACGTGATTTTATTAAATCAATTGTTTCAAATTTTTTATAATTATTTTCATCTAACCATATACAATATCTAGTTTTTCCATTAAGAAATTCTTCAGCACCTATTAATTTTTTTAAAAATAATTCTGAACTTTCAATTAATGATAATTCATTAAATTCTTCTTGATCAAGAATTAATCCACCACCATCATTAGCCATACTTCCGAAATTCATTTCAGGAATTTGGGCAAGTGGTTTAGTTCTTGGCGTTATAAAAACATTATTTCCTTCTAATAAGTAAGCATTAATGTTTTTAACTTGCTTTGCAATTGATTCTGTAAAGATATATTTTGGAGAATTAGAGTAATTTCTTAAACCTATAATAACTACTGTTACTCCTGCATTCCCTTTAGCGTTGTTCACCCACTTGAATGATTGATAAGCGAAATCAATTTCGATTGTATCATCTAATAACGTTGGCCACAATAAACTTACTTGTTCTCCTTGGCAAACAGAGTTTGTTGACACTAATCCTAATTTAGCGTTGAAATTTCTAATGAAATTAACTCCCTTGTAAAACCAAATAAAAATATAATCTAAGTTATTAGCCCCCTTTAATTTGGGAAAGTTTAAAGCAATGTCGTATTTCTGTTCCTCATCTTGAATTCTCGCACCCAAATAAGGAGGATTCCCGATGATATATATTTCGTCGTTTGTTTCTTTTGGACACACCTGTTCCCAATCTACACGTGCTGCATTTCCTTGTGTAATGTTCCCACTTTGTTGTAATGGCAGAATAGGATTTGATTTTCCGTAATCTAATAACTCCTGTTCGAACACTTGGTTCATTTGGTGTTCTGCTAACCAAAGGGATAGAATCGCCATTTCGTGTGCAAAATCTTTGATTTCGATGCCGTAGAATTGAGCCAATTTAATTTCAGAGAAATAGATTTTACGCTGGGTTGTGTTTAGGTCTATTAACTCTTTTATTATTTGAATCTCGAGGTTACGTAATTCTTTGTAGGTGATGATTAAGAAGTTCCCACTACCACAGGCAGGGTCAAAGAATTTTATTTTCCCCAATCTGTCTAATAATGCTTCTAACTTTTTGACGTTGCCTTTGTTTTTTTCGAACTCCTCGTATAAATCATCTAAAAATAAAGGTTTGATTAACTTTAGGATATTGACCACTGATGTGTAGTGCATTCCTAAATTGTTACGTTCGGCAGGATCAGCAACTGCTTGAATCATTGACCCGAAGATATCCGGATTAATTTCGGACCAATCTAACTCGCCAGAATCGATTAAGATTTGACGTGCTTTTTTTGAGAATTTAGGACATTGGATATCATCACGAAATAAACCTCCATTTACATAAGGGAAATTGTTTAAATGTGATGGAAAAGTCCCTTGGCCTTTAGGTGTATTTAATTTACGGAATAGTGTTGCTAAGAATGTATCTACATCTGAACCATCTTTGGCTGTGTTGTTTACTAAGGCTTCGGTGAAGATACTTTTCTGTTCGAAAATCCCCGTATCCTCTGCGAAAAAACAGAATAGTAAACGTGATAAGAATATGTTTAGGTGATGACTTCCATTGGCTACCCATTCTGGATTATCCGCAATTAAGATATCGTATAGTTCGCCTAATTTATACGCGGCATCACGATCTAATTTATTATCGTTGCTTACACGATAAATTTCGGCTCCAGAAAGTGGTAAAAAGAAATCTGTTTGTTCTCCTAATTCTTGAATCTGAAATTCTTTGTTGTTGCCTAATTTGGTATCAACTGCTAATACTTTATGAAAATCTGTTACAACAATGAAACGAGGTTTCTGTTTTTTGATTTTGTCGTCTTTTGCTAACTCGTCGATTAGATTTAAAAGATTGGCTTGTTTTTCTACTTTGAAGAATATTTTGCCTTTGTAGAATAATTCGCCTTCGTTTTTAGAAAGGTTATAGTCTCCTTTTTTTAGACGAGTGATTGTTGTTTTAGATAACCCAAATGAGGCTAAGAAATCGTAAATGAAGTTTTCTTGGTCTATATTTTGGGCGATTGTATCTAGGTTATGTTGAATTTCTGATTTTTTCATTTAAAAGCTAGTTGAGGACTTTATTTGTTGAATGGTAAAATTAAGGAAAAGTTTAGTAAAAGTATTTAGAATACTAATATCAATATCTATTAAAAGAAAATTTTTATATTAGATAAAACATTAAATTTTAATTGTTAATACACCCGTTGTGCATTTTAAA